>JAGQSL010000285.1:0-4208 GCA_020439525.1 Acidimicrobiales bacterium
GTCTCGCGGGTTATGTCTCCGGCCGGGACCATGATCCAGACCGCCCGCGGTGCACTCAGCTTCGAGGCGAGCTCGGCCAGGTCGGCCGCCGGGTCGGCGACCCAGGGGGCCGCGGCGGCCGCCGCGTGGGCGCGCCCGAAGGCGGCGGTCAGCTGCTGCTCGACGGGATCATCCACGGCGGGGGTCCTCCTCGTGCGCCGACAGGCGCTCGGCCAGGGTGGCCCGACCCCGGGCGAGGTGGGTCTGCACGGTGCTCGAGCGGCACCCGAGCACCGCCGCGATCTCGGCGGTGGTGAGCTGGTCGACGTAGTGCATCGTGAGCGCGGCGGCCTGGCGCTGCGGAAGCCGGCGGACCTCGGCCCAGAGGGCGTCGTCGCCGAGCTCGGCGGCGGGGTCGGGCACCGCGGTCCCGGCCGATCGCTCGTAGCGCTGGTTGGCCCGGTGCTCGACCGCCCGGCGCCGCCAGATCGAGATGCAGCGGTTGGCGGCGACGCGCCGGACCCACAGGTCGGGCCGGTCGAGCGTCGCCACCTTCGTCCAGCGCCGGTGGGCCACGAAGAGCGCCTCCTGGGCCACCTCCTCGGCGACGGCGGTGCTGCCGGTGATGGCCCGACCGAGCACCACCAGCCGGGGCGCCATGGCGCGGTAGAACGCGTCGAACCCGTCCGCCGCCCTCGGGGGGTCGGCCGGCACGCCGACGGTCGCTTCGCTGGACATCTCCTGATCACCCACGAACGAGCACCACGCTCGCGCTACGCGGCCTCGCCCGCCTGGCCGATCGGGCGCCGCCGCTTGGACGGGGGCCGGAGGGTCGCGGGTAGCGTCGGCCGCCATGGACCTCGCGGGCGAGTGGCGGGCGGTCGTCGCCGACGAGGACCTGCGACGGACGTGGCTCGACGACCCCGACGACGAGGGCTGGGCGCCGGTGGCCGTGCCCGGGCACTGGCAGCGCGACGAGGCCTTCGCCACCACCGACGGACCGCTGCTCTACCGCACCCGCTTCGACCACGACGGACCGGCCGAGCCGGGCGAGCGCTGGTGGCTCGGGTTCGAGGGCGTGCTCTACCAGGGCGACGTGTGGCTCGACGGCCAGTACGTGGGCGACACCGAGGGCTACTTCTTCCCGCAGTCGTTCGAGGTGACCGAGGCCCTCACCGAGCGGCGCGAGCACGTGCTGGGCGTCGAGGTGGCCTGCGGGCACCCGAGCGACCGCACCGCGAAGCGCAACCTCACGGGATCGCTGCAGCACGCGCCGTACCTCGATCCGGCGGTGAACCCCGGGGGCATCTGGCGGCCGGTGACGCTCGAGCGCACCGGCCCCGTCCGCATCCGCCACTGGCGGGCCAAGGTCCGCGACGCCACCGAGCGGTGGGCCACCGTGCAGTTCCGCGTGGTGCTCGACGCCGCCGAGGCGGGCGACGTGGTGCTGCGCTCGGCGGTGGGCGAGGTGGAGCGCCGGGAGGTGCGCCGGCTGGCCGCCGGCGAGAACCAGGTGGAGTGGCAGCTGCGCGTCGACGACCCGGCGCTGTGGTGGCCCCACGCGCTGGGCGACCAGCCGCTGCACGACCTCGTGGTCGAGGTGATCCCCGTGCCCGAGGGGGCAGAGGAGGCGCCCGAGGGCGCGGTGGCGAGCCACGCGGTGGGTGGGCGCATCGGCCTGCGCCAGGTGCACCTGCGCAACTGGGTGCTGCACGTGAACGGCGAGCGGATCTTCGCCAAGGGCGTCCTCGCCGGGCCCACCCGCCAGCTCCTGGGCGAGGCCACGCCGGGCGAGCTGCGCCGCGACCTCGAGCTGGCGAGGGAGGCCGGGCTCGACCTCGTGCGCCTCCACGCCCACCTCGCCCGGCCCGAGACCTACGACGCCGCCGACGAGCTGGGCCTGCTGATCTGGCAGGACTTCCCGCTCTACCGGGGCTACGCCCGCAGCGTCCGCAAGCAGGCGATCCGCCAGGCCCGCGAGGCGGTCGACCTGCTCGCCCACCGCCCGTCGGTGGCGATCTGGTGCGCCCACGACGAGCCGTTCGCGGTGGACGGGGACCCAATCGACGACACCGAGGACGCCACCCCCGCCAAGCTGCTGGCCGCCCAGCAGCTGCCGTCGTGGAACCGCTCGATCCTCGACCGCTCGGTGCGGCGCACGATCGACAAGGCCGACGGGACGCGGCCGGTGGTCGCCCACTCGGGCGTGCTCCCCCACCCGCCCCAGCTCGACGGCACCGACACCCACGTGAGCTTCGGCTGGACGCTGGGCGACCCGCGCGACCTGGTGGGCTTCGCTCGCGCCCTGCCCCGCCTGGTGCGGTGGATGGGCGACCTGTCGGCCCAGTCGGTGCCCGAGACGGCCGAGTTCGCCCACCCCGAGCGCTGGCCCGACCTCGACTGGGACGCCCTCGACGAGACCCACGGGATGCAGCGGGCCGTGTTCGCCCGGCGGGTGCCGCCCGACGACCACCCGAGCTTCGACTCGTGGCGCCGCGCCACCCAGGAGCACCAAGCCGAGGTGGTACGCCACCAGGTGGAGGCCCTGCGCCGGCTCAAGTACCGGCCCACCGGCGGCTTCGCGGTGCAGCTCCTGGCCGACGGCCACCCGGCGATCTCGTGGTCGCTGCTCGACCACGAGCGCGTGCCCAAGCTGGCCTGGGACGCGCTGCGCGACGCGTGCCGTCCGGTGATCGCCACCGCCGACCGGCTCCCCGCCGAGCTGGTGGCCGGCGAGGCCATCGCCCTCGACGTGCACGTGGTGTCGGACCTGCGGGTGCCGGTGGAGGACCTCGAGGTGCGCGCCACCCTTCGCTGGGACGGCGGCGAGCACCGCTGGCGCTTCGGCGGCGCCGTCGCCGCCGACACGGTCGCCCGGGTGGGCACCCTGCAGATCGAGGTGCCCGACGCGCCCGGCCCACTGACCCTCGACCTGTCGCTCACCGGCCCCACCCTCGGCGACGAGCCCATCGAGCGCACCGACCGCGGGCGGATCGTCAGCCGCTGAGCGCCGGCCCGCCGCCCTCGGGCGGCCGAGGTGATCGGACCAGGGCGAGGCGGAGGACGCGCCGGGCGGCCTCGACCGACAGGTCGAACTCGTCGGCGACGTCGAGCGCCGTCACGGGCGCGACCGCCGAGCGGCGGCGCACGAACGCCAGCACCTCGGCGGGCGGGGCCAGCCGATCGAGGGCGATCCGCCACACGCGCTCCTCCTCGAGCTGCATCGTCGCCACCGTCGCGAGCGGCCAGCCGACGCCGCGCTCGGCGTGGACCAGCTCGTGGGCCAGCACCTCGGCGCGGGCGCGGCGGGCGAGCGAGACCTCGAGCACGATCTCGTCGCCCTCGGCGCTTCGCACCCAACGACCTCGGTCGCCCCCGAGCGACGCGAACCACAGCTCGATGTCGTCGCGCTCGGCCAGCGCGAGCCACGGGTTCCACCGCGGCACCGACGAAGCGGTCACGGCGGCGAGGGCCGAGGCGATCGCGCTCGCGGGCCGGTGGCCGGCACCTCGCTCCCGTCGCCGGCCGCAGCCCGCAGCGGCGCGGGGGTCCCCGCGCCCGGGACCTCGGTGCCGACGAGCAGCACCATCGGATCCACGCCGAGCTGCATCGCGATCCGTTCGATGGTCCGCAGCGTCAGGTTGCGCTCGCCGCGCTCGACGGATCCGACGAAGGTCCGGTGCCACCCGACGTGCTCGCCGAAGGACTCCTGTGAGAACCCCATCGCGTAGCGCAGACGTCGCAGGTTCACGCCGACCGCCAACTGCATGTCGCCTTCCATGGTGCAGCACCCTTCCGTGTCGTTCGCCCGCCGGTCGACAGAGCGATGAGTGGCACCGGTCGCTCGGGGACCGCCGCCGTGCGATGCACAACGCCCGGCCTGCCCGACGATGACGCACGAACCCAGATCGGTCCCGCTCGTCGGTTGTCCTGCTGCACGACGGCAGGGGTAGCGTCGAGCACCGATGGCTACGACAACGGTCGCCCGAGGTGCCGCCAGCGGCAATCGGGCCAAGCGCAAGGCCCCCTTCCCCGTCGAGTTCTACCGGTCCGCCCTCGGCAAGAAGTACGTGATGGCGATCACCGGCATCATGCTCATGGGGTTCGTCTTCGCCCACATGGTGGGCAACCTGAAGATGTACCTGGGGGCCGAGGAGTTCAACCACTACGGCGAGTTCCTGCGGGAGCTGCTGGTGCCGATCCTGCCCCGCACCGTCACCCTGTGGCTG
>JAGQSL010000285.1:4263-4813 GCA_020439525.1 Acidimicrobiales bacterium
ACGGTGATGAACAAGAAGGCGCGGACGGTCAAGTACCAGAGCCAGCGCGACTACATCGCCGCCAACTTCGCCAGCCGCACCATGCGGTACACGGGCGTGATCTTCCTGATCTTCCTCGTGTGGCACCTGTTCGACCTGACCTTCACCGGCACCGGCTACACGTACGTGCGGGGGCTGCCCTACGAGAACGTGTCGAACAGCCTCAGCCGGTTCCCGGTGGCGCTGCTGTACATCGTCGGCAACCTCGCCCTCGGCGTGCACCTGTTCCACGGCGCGTGGAGCCTGTTCCAGTCGATGGGGTGGAACAACCCGCGGTTCAACTCGTGGCGGCGCAACTTCGCCGCCGGGTTCGCCGCCCTGATCGTCATCGGCAACGTCTCGTTCCCGATCGCCGTGCTCGCCGGCGTCGTGGGCTGAAGGAGATCCCCGTGGAGCTGAACAGCAAGATCCCCGAGGGGCCGATCGCCGAGAAGTGGACGAGCTACAAGTTCGACCGCAAGCTCGTGAACCCGGCCAACCGGCGCAAGTACGAGGTCATCGTGGTGGGCAC
>JAGQSL010000286.1:0-7345 GCA_020439525.1 Acidimicrobiales bacterium
TACGGCCCGGGCGACAAGTTCCACCCCGCCGTGAGCCACGTGATCCCCGCCCTCATCAAGAAGTGCGTCGACGCCATCGAGGCGGGCGCCGACCACATCGAGCTGTGGGGCACCGGCTCGGCGAGCCGCGAGTTCCTGTACGTGGACGACGCGGCCGAGGGCATCGTGCTCGCCGCCGAGCGCTACGACGACCCCGATCCGGTGAACCTCGGCACCGACCACGAGGTGCCGATCCGCGAGCTCGTCGTGGAGGTCGCGGCCGCCACGGGCTTCACCGGCGACATCCGGTGGGATCCGTCCAAGCCCGACGGGCAGCCCCGGCGCCGGGTCGACAACTCCCGGGCGCGCGAGCGCTTCGGGTTCTCGGCCTCCACGTCGTTCGACGAGGGGCTGAAGCGCACCGTCGAGTGGTACCTGGCCAACCGCGAGGAGGCGGAGGCGCGGGCCGATTGAGGCCTGCTCATCTCCCCCTCACTTCTTGCACGTAGGGTGCAAGAATGCGCCGAGCCCGTCGAGCCCTCCTGACCGCCACCGCCCTGCTGGCCCTGGTCCCGGCCTGCTCGGGATCGGGCTCGGGCGGCGAGGCGGCGCCCCCATCGGACGACGGCTCGACCACCACGACGACCGCCCCGGCCCACGAGCCGGCGGCCTACGAGGGCGAGCTCGACGGCTTCTACACCGACGCCAACGAGGCCCCGCCCACCGACCTCCCCCACGGGACGCTCCTCGAGTACGCCGTGGCCGACGACGTCCCGCTGGGCGACGCCACCGCCTACCGGATCGCCTACACGTCGACCTCCGTGGCGGGCGACCCGATCATCGTCACCGGCCTCGCCTCGGTCCCTGCCGGCGATGCGCCCGACGACGGGTGGCCGATGCTCACGATCTCCCACGGCACCACGGGCATCGCGGATGAGTGCGCGCCGTCGAAGGAGCCCAAGGCCAACGAGTTCACGCTCGTCACCGGCCTGGCCGCCGATCGCTACCTCGTCGCCGCCACCGACTACGAGGGCCTGGGCACCCCCGGGCGCCACCCGTACCTGGTGGGCGAGAGCGAGGGCCGCAGCAGCATCGACGCGCTCCTCGCCGCGCGCCAGCTCCCCGACGCGAACCCGAGCGATCGCTTCGCGACGGTGGGCTACAGCCAGGGCGGGCACGGCTCGCTGTGGACCAGCCAGGTGGCCGCCGACTGGGCGCCCGACCTCGAGCTGGTCGGCACCTTCTCCGGCGCCCCGGCCAGCGAGGTCGGCGTGATCGTCGCCGCCGCCCCGGTGCTCCCCCAGGCCGGCTTCGCCTACATGGTCATCGCCGGCATCGCCGCCGCCTACCCCGACGAGGCCGACCCGGCCGAGCTGCTCACCCCGCTCGGCCTCGAGAAGCTCGACGCCGTCGACGAGGGCTGCGCCCAGAACACCTTCGCCGCCGTCGCCGGCATCGATCCGAAGGACCTCATCCAGGACGGCGCCGCTGCTCGCGAGCCGTGGTCGAGCCTGGCCAAGGCGCAGGATGCGGGCACCCAGAAGACCTACGACGCCCCCGTGCTCGTGATCCACTCCGAGGGCGATGGCACCGTCCCGCTCGGCTTCAGCGAGATCCTGCTCGGGCGCATGTGCGCCAACGACCAGGTCGTCGAGCGCCGCCTCATCGACGCCGGCGGCCACACCGCGGCCGCCGTGCCCGCCTACCAGCAGGCCGTCGCCTGGCTCGACGCTCGCTTCGCGGGCGACGAGGGCGAGGGACCCACCGCCATCACCGACTCCTGCCCGAGCTGAGCAGCCGGTACCGCTGGTTCAGCCCACGCGCTCCCAGAACGTCGGCGCCGGCGTCGGCACGGTGGCATCGGCGACCCCGAGCTCGACGGCGTCGGGCACGTCGATCGCCAGGCCCGACTGGTAGCTCCACTGGTCGGCCCAGATGCGAGCCTGGTCGAGCAGCGACGTGATGCCCTCGGTGGGGGCGCCGGCGGGCGGCGAGACCAAGATGGCGTGGGCCACGGCGGCGGCCTCGTGGTCGCCGGCGTGGCGGGCCACCACGAAGGCCCGCAGCACTCGCTCCACGTAGCCGGCTCGGAGGTCGGCCACGAGCTCGCCCCGGTGCACGTCACCGGGCGAGATCAGCAGCGCGCACAGGTCCCGTCGATCGGCGACGAACCCGACGGCCGGCACGAGGCGGGCGTGGAGCGCCCGGAGGAACGGCACGACCTCGTCCTCGGACGTCGGCCACGGCAGCGGCGCCTGCTCGGGCGCCGGGCGGATCGGGATCGAGGCGAGGATGCCGCCCTCGTGGAACGACCGCCCGAGCTGGCGGTCCCCCACCGAGACCCACCAGCGGGCGCCGTCGGGCCCGTCCTTGAGGCTGATGCGGTAGCGGAGGTCGCCGCTGGTCCACTCGGCCGTGCCCTTGCGCTCGGCGATCTGCGTGCCCGCGACGAGGCCACCGGCGGCTCGCAGGCGCAACAGCAGCGCGGTACCCGAGATCGACCCCACCGGCTTCCCTCCATGAGCGGTGTGCGGACGTGCGTTCCCCCTGCTCATCGGCACGTCGGCGCCCCGATGTGAGGCGCCGTCGGTCACACGTCAGCCGGCGTCGCCGCCGAGCACCCGCCGGAAGTACTCGGCGGTGCGCTCGATGCCCGTGCGCAGATCGACCTCGGGCGCCCACCCCAGGAGGTCGCGCGCTCGAGCGATGTCGGGCTTGCGCTGCGTCGGGTCGTCGACCGGCAGCGGCTCGAACACGATCTCGGAGCTGGAGCCGGTGACCTCGAGCACGAGCTCGGCCAGCTGCAGGATCGTGTACTCGTGCGGGTTGCCGATGTTGGTGGGCCCCACCACATCGGAGTCGTAGAGGGCGAGGAACCCCCGCACCTCGTCGTCGACGTAGCAGAACGACCGGGTCTGGCTCCCGTCGCCGAACACGGTGAGGTCCTGGCCCTGCAGCGCCTGCACGATGAAGTTGCTCACCGCCCGCCCATCGTCGGCCCGCATGTGGGTGCCGTACGTGTTGAAGATGCGGACGATCCTCACGTCGAGGCCGTGGTGGCGGTGGTACGCCATCGTCATGGCCTCGGCGAAGCGCTTGGCCTCGTCGTAGACCCCACGGGGCCCGATCGGGTTCACGTTGCCCCAGTAGCTCTCGGGCTGCGGGTGCACGAGCGGGTCGCCGTACACCTCGCTCGTGGAGGCGAGGAAGAACCGGGCGCCCTTGGCCTTGGCCAGGCCGAGCGCGTTGTGGGTGCCGAGCGAGCCGACCTTCAGGATCTGGATCGGGATGCGCTCGAAGTCGATCGGCGACGCCGGGCTCGCCAGGTGCAGCACCCCGTCGACGGGGCCGGGGACCCAGATGAACGCGGAGACGTCGTGCTCGACGAAGGTGAAGCCGGGCCGCCCGAACAGGTCGTCGATGTTGGCGAGCGACCCGGTGATGAGGTTGTCGATGCAGACGACCTCGTCGCCCCGGTCGAGCAGGCGGTGGCAGAGGTGCGAGCCGAGGAAGCCGGCGCCGCCCGTGACGACCAGGCGGGCCACGTCAGCTGCGGCCGATGCCGTCGTAGGCGAAGCCCTGCGCCTTGAGGACGGCGCCGTCGAGGAGGTTGCGGGCGTCGACCACGTTGCGCTCGCCGAGGGCGCCGGCCACGCGACCGAAGTCGACGTCGCGGAACTCGGGCCACTCGGTGAGCACGGCGAGCACGTCGGCCCCGTCGACCGCCGCGTACGGGTCGGCCACGATCTCGATGCCGGCCAGGCGAGCGTCGGTGGTGCCCGGCTCGACCGCGGGGTCGTAGGCCCGCACCGTGGCGCCCACCTCGAGGAGCCGGCGGATGATGTTGATGGCCGGCGAGTCGCGCAGGTCGTCGGTGTGGGCCTTGAACGTGAGGCCCCAGACGGCGATGCGCTTGCCCTCGACCGCACCACCGGTGAAGCGGGCGATCTTGTTGGCCACCCGCCCGAACTGCTCCTCGTTGGTGGCGATCACCGAGCGCAGCAGGCCGAACTGGTAGCCGTGGTTCTCGGCGATGCGCACCAGCGCGTGCGAATCCTTCGGGAAGCAGCTGCCGCCCCAGCCGGGGCCCGGCACCAGGAACTTGTCGCCGATGCGCTGGTCCAGGCCCATGCCCCGAACCACGTCGACCACGTCCGCGCCCACCTCCTCGCACACCGCCGCCATGGCGTTGACGAAGCTGATCTTGGTGGCGAGGAAGGCGTTCGAGGCGTACTTGATCGTCTCCGCCGAGGCCGGATCGGTGACCAGCACCTCGCCCGGCAGCGCCGAGTAGAGCTCGGCCACCCGCTTGCCCACCTCGGGGTCGTCGGCCCCGATGACCACCCGGTCGGGGTGCAGGAAGTCGGCGACCGCGGTCCCTTCGCGCAGGAACTCGGGGTTGGACACGACGTGCACGTCGGGCCGCTCGAGCTTCTTGGCCACCTCGCCGGCCGAGCCGACCGGGACGGTGGACTTGTTGATCACCACGGCGTCGGCCTGGAGGTGCGGGCCGATCTCGCGCGCCGCAGCCTTGATGAACGAGAGGTCGGCGGCGCCGTCGGCGCCCTGTGGCGTCGGCAGGCAGAGGAACACGAACTCGGCGTCGCCGACCGCGTGCTCGGCGCCGAGCACGAACGACAGGCGCCCTTCCTCGATGCCCTCGGCCACCAGCTCGTCGAGCCCGGCCTCGAGGATCGGCACCTCGCCCCGGCTCAGCGACTCGACCTTCTCGGGGACCACGTCGGCGCAGACCACCCGGTGGCCGAGGTGCGACAGGCAGGCCCCGGTGGTGAGGCCGACGTAGCCGGTCCCGATGATGGCGATCTTGCTTCCCACAGCGGCGGTTCCCTGGGTCGGTGGTGGGGCGCGGACCGCCCCGTCGGCCGCTCAACCGTAGTGCGCGCCCCCTGGGAGGGCCGCCACCCGGAGCGTCAGCCGCAGGCCTCGCCCTGCGGCGCGGCGTCGGGCACGAAGCCCGGGGTCGTGGTGGTCGTGACGCCGACGGGCTCGGTGCCGGTGCCCGGCTCGGTGGTGGCGCCGGGCTCGGTCGTCGTGGTGCTCGGCGGCGCCGTCGTCGTGGTCGTCGGGACCGGGATGTCCGACGCCGGCCGGGCCTCGAGCACGGCGGCACCGAAGTCGGCGCCGGTGATGACCGTGATCTGGGCCACCTCGGGATCGGCGATCAGCACCGGCTGGGCGAAGAGGTGGCGGGCGACGAGCGCCGCCTCGGCCTCCTGGCCGGGGGCGTAGCGCACCTCGGTGACCTCGGTGGCCGGCGCGGAGGACGGCTGCTGCATCTTGAACCCCGCCGCGCTCAGGATCTCCGACGCGTCGCCGGCCTGGTCCTGCTTGCCGCTCCCGTTCAGCACCTTCACGGGGATCGAGCCAGGATCGAGCTCGCCGGGCTCGACGGGCTGACCGGTGCCCCGGAACATCTGCAGGATCGGCTCGGCGTCCGACACGATCAGGTCGAGCACCGCCGCGCCGCCTCGGGTGGCGTCGGCGACCGGGAGGCTGAAGGTCTGGAGCGCCTCGGGGTCGAAGTTCCGGAACGCCTGGCCCAGGGCCACCAGATCGCCCGGCGTGGTGTTCTGGTCGAGGGTGACGTTGTCGATGCCCACGTCGACGAACCGGGCCAGCTTGGCGGGGTTGCGCGCGCCCTGGTTGATGGCCCGGCGCAGCACCCGCTTGATGAAGTCCTGCTGGCGGCTGATGCGCCCGAGGTCGCTCGTGGGGTCGGCCACCCACCGACCGAGCTCCTCGTCGTAGTAGCGGAGGTGGCGCGCTCGCACGTAGGCGAGGGCGCCGTTGGCGTCGAGGTTGTAGCAGCCGGTGCCGTCGACGTTGAGGCCCGAGTTGGTGTCGCGCACCGGACGGTCGAAGTAGATCGGCACGCCGCCCAGGATCCGCACCAGCTCCTGGAACCCGGCCCAGTTGACCTCGACGTAGTGGTTGATGTCGATGTCGAAGTTGGTCTTGATCGTCTGGATCAGCAGGTCGGGCCCGCCGAACTGCAGGGGTGAGTTGATCCGGTTCGGGGAGCTGCCCGGGATGTCGACCCACAGGTCGCGCGGGAACGACAGGATCTTGGCCTCGGTCGTCTTCGGGTCGAGGCGCACGACCATGATCGAGTCCGACCGGATGCCGCCCACCTCACGGTCGCGCCCCGAGCGCGCCGGATCGTCGAGGGCGAGGCCGTCGTCGGAGTCGGTGCCGACGATCAGGAAGTTGCGCGGCTGGTCGCCCAGCTCGGTGTCGTCGAGGGTGGCGAGGCTCGAGATCTCGTAGCGACCGATGTCGCCCACCTTGCGCTTGGCGTAGGCGAGCGTCCCGGCGCCCACCAGCGCCGCCAGGATGCAGCAGACGTTGAACGAGATCAGGAGCCGCTGCGGCCAGGTGCGGCGCAGGCGAGGGCCCTCGGATCGCTTCGACACGGGATCGCAACCTAGTGGCGACCCTGGGCGCGACCCGAGTCACGCCGTGTGAATTGTTCGTGCAGACGCCTAGAGCGGCAAGCCCTGGCCTCGGGCGATGATCATGCGCTGCACCTCCGAGGTGCCCTCGCCGATCTCGAGGATCTTCGAGTCGCGGTACTGGCGCGACACGAGGGTCTCGTCCATGAAGCCGTAGCCGCCGAAGATCTGGGTGGCCTCGCGGGTCGCGGTGACCGCCGCCTCGGTGGCGTACAGCTTGGCGATGGCCGCCTCCTGCTTGAACGGGCGACCCATGTCCTTCAGCCAGGCGGCGTGGTAGGTGAGGTGGCGGGCCGTCGCGGCCATGACCTCGAGGTCGGCGCACTTGAAGGCGACCGCCTGGTTGGCACCGATCGGCTTGCCGAACGCGTTGCGGTCCTTGGCGTACTGGACGCTCTGCTCGAGGCAGCACTGGATGACCCCCACCGCCAGCGCCGCGATGGCCACCCGGCCGTCGTCGAGGATGGCGAGGAAGTTGGCGAAGCCCCGCCCCCGCTCGCCGAGCAGGTTGGCCTCCGGGACCCGGCACCCGGAGAACGACAGGCCGTGGGTGTCCGACGCGTGCCAGCCCATCTTCCGGTAGGGCGGCTGGACCTCGAAGCCCGGCGTGCCGGCGGGGACGACGATCGTCGAGATCTCGGGCTTGCCCCCCGCCCCCGCGGCGTCGGTGCGGGCGGTGACGGTGACGATCGAGGTGATGTCGGTGCCCGAGTTGGTGATGAACGCCTTCTCGCCGTCGATCGACCACTCGCCGGCGGCCTCGTCGAGCACGGCGCGGGTGCGGGTGCCGCCCGCATCGCTGCCGGCATCGGGCTCGGTGAGCCCGAAGCCGCCGAGGGCCCGCCCGGCGCAGAGGTCGGGCAGCCACGTCTGCTTCTGCTCCTCGGTGCCGA
>JAGQSL010000286.1:7404-7539 GCA_020439525.1 Acidimicrobiales bacterium
GGGCCAGCTCCTCGATGGCGATGCAGAGCGTGGTGAAGTCGGCACCCGACCCCCCGTACTCTTCGGGGAAGGGCAGCCCGAACAGCCCGAGCTCGCCCATGGCGAGCACCACGTCGGTGGGGAACGTGTGGTCGC
>JAGQSL010000287.1:0-5412 GCA_020439525.1 Acidimicrobiales bacterium
CGAGGTCGCCGGGCGCGAGGCGCTCGGGCACGTCAGTCGGCGGCGGGCGGCTCGGACTGGAACGGGCGCACCTCGACGGGGCCTCGGCAGGCGGCCGAGCCCTCCGTGGCGAGGGCGAGGGCGGCGTCGAGGTCGGGGGCCTCGATCACCCAGAAGCCGCCGATCTGCTCCTTGGCCTCCGAGAACGGGCCGTCGGTGGTGAGCACCTCCGGGCCGGTGGCGTCGACCACCGTCGAGGTGTCGGGCGTCTCGAGGCCGCCGGCGAACACCCAGGCGCCGGTGTCCTGCAGCTTCTGGTTGAAGCGGTTCACCGCCTCGAACGCGGCCTCCATGTCCTCGGGCGGTGTGGCGCCCTGGCCGTCGACGTAGTGCACGGAGAGGAGGTACTGGGTCATGGCTGGATCCCTTCGTTCGGGGCCGACACGGTGCCGGTCCTCACCCTGGCGACGAACGAGATCGTCGCCGATCGACACCCGTCGCGCCGATTTCGGAGGAATGTAGGGTCCCGGCCCATGGGTTCGAACCAGCGCAAGACGATCGAGATGAGCGACGACGAGATCGTCGAGTACCTCGAGCAGAGCCGCACGGCGATCATGGTCACCAACGGTCCCAGCGGCCATCCCCACGCCGTCGCGATGTGGTACGGCCTGGTCGACGGGGCCATCTGGTTCGAGACGAAGGCCAAGTCGCAGAAGGCCGTGAACCTGCGCCGCGACCCCCGCATCACCGTGCTGGTCGAGGACGGCGAGACCTACGACTCGCTGCGCGGCGTCGCCGTCGAGGGCACCGCCGAGATCGTCGACGACGCCGACGCGCTGTGGCAGGTCGGCGTGCAGGTGTGGGAGCGCTACAACGGCCCGTACTCCGAGGAGGTCAAGCCCCTCGTCGAGTTCATGCTCCACAACCGCGTCGCGGTGCGGGTGCAGACCGAGCGGATGCGCTCCTGGGACCACCGCAAGCTGGGCATGGACCCGATGGAGGTGGGCGGCACCACGGCCGAGCACCTCCACGACCGCGGCTGAGCCAGGCGGCTACCGGCCGCCGGCCCGCAGGGCGGCGATCATCTGGTCGAGCTGCTGCACCATCGGGGTGAGGCCGTTCTGGGCGGCCACCTGGCGAGCCCACTCGAGGTCGCGGAGGCCCTCGTCGGTGCGTCCGAGCGCGCCGAGCAGCTCGCCTCGGTTGGCGGTGGCGAACAGCACGCCCTGGCCGTCGCCGGCCGCCTTCGCGAGCCGCAGCTGCTCCTCGACGTCGCCGAGCGCGCCGCTCAGGTCGCCCTGCTGGCGCTTGAGGATGGCCCGGTTGCCGATGCACGCGGCGAGCCCGACCTGGTGGCCGATCCGCCGGCAGATCGCCTCCTGCTCGTCGAGCAGGGCCGCCGCCCGGGCCAGGTCGCCTCGGCCCATCACCAGCAGGGCGTGGTCGCCGAGCGCCTGCTGCAGCGACGCGTCGTCGCCCAGGGCACGGGCGGCCGTCGCAAGGTCCTCGAGCACGGGCTCGGCCTCGACGGGGCGGCCCGTGCCGTTGAGGTGCTGGATCGCCTGCGCGCCCACCTGGAGCGCCTGCTGCCATGCGCCGGCCAGGACGCACTGGTGGGTGCACGCGGCCAGGTCGGTGGCGGCCGACACGTGGTCGCCGAGGGCGGCGTGCACCTGCCAGCGGTTGTTGAGCAGGGGGACGAGCACCATCGCCAGGCCGCGCTCGCGCAGGGCGGGCTCGGCGGCGCCGTACCAGCCGAGGGCGCCTCGCAGGTCGTTCGACGCGACGGCCACGTTTCCCAGGTCCACCTGCGCGGTGGCCACCGCGGCCGGGTCGCCGAGCTGCTCGGCGACGGCCAGCTCCTTCTGGGCGGCCTCGGTGGCGCCGGGCAGGTTGCCGAGCTCGCGCCGTGCCGTCCCCAGGCTGCTGAGAGCCAGCACGAGGGCGGCGGGAGCGGCGGCCGAGCGGGCGGTGAGCGCGGCCTCGGCGGCCAGCTGCTCGACCTCCGGCCACCGGCCCTGCTCCGAGGCGATGCGGGCCCGAGCGTCGAGCACCCGGGCGAGCAGGGCGCCGTCGTCGGTGCGCCGGGCGAGGGACTCGGCCTCCTGGGCGCGAGCGGCACCCTCGTCGTATCGGCCCACCTGCCGGAGCGTGTTCGACAGGTTCAGGAGCGCCTCGGTCTCGGCGTGGAGGTCGCCGGCCTCGGCCGCCCACGCCCGGTAGGCCTCGAAGGCGGCCAGCGCACCCAGCGGATCGCCGGTGTCGGCGGCCACGGTGGCCTGACCAACCAGCGCGGCGGCGATGCCCTGCGCGTCGCCGGTGCTGCGGGCGATCGCCTCCTGCTCGGCCATCAGCGCTCGGGCGTCGGCGAAGCGGCCCTGCTGGCGCAGCAGCCCGGCCCGGTTGCCGAGGCTGGCCTGGAGCTCGGCCAGGTCGCCCGCCGCCCGGCTGCGCGTCGCCTCCTCCTCGAGGAGGGGGAGCGCACCATCGAGGTCGCCGCGGTCGCGAAGGGCGAGGCCGAGGTTGCCGAGCGCGGCGCGCAGCACGATCTCGTCGCCGGCGGCGCGGGCCAGCTCGATCGCCTCTCGCAGGGGTGGCTCGGCCCCCACCAGGTCGCCCTGCAGCCAGAGGGCGGCGCCCAGGTTCAGCAGCGACCCCCGCAGGCGGGCGGCGCCCCGTTCGACGCCGGCGGCGGCCTCGGCCCGGTGGTGCTCGACGAGGAACCGGTTGAGGGCGAGGGCCTCGGTGGGGTGGCCCGCATCGGTGACCAGGCGGGCCACCGCCCAGGCGGCGTCGGGGTGAGCGCCGGGATCGGCGAGGACGGGACGGTAGGCGTCGACGACCGAGCGGCCCGCCTCCGTGGCCCGAGCCCACATGCGGCGGAGGTCTCGGGGCGCGTGCGGGTAGGCGACGGCCAGGTAGGCGAGGTCGCCGATCGTGCGCACGAGCCCGTCGACGTCGCCGGCGGCGAGCTGGGCCCACGGCAGCTCCTCGACCACCCGCGGGCCGAGCGGCTGCGCCGCGAAGTGCGATGCGAGGCGGGCGTGGGCGGCCTGGCGGTCGCCTTGGTCGGCCAGGTAGCGATCTTCCACGGCCCGGCGGTGGAGCGGTGTCGCGAACCCGATCAGCCCCGACCGGGTGACGAGCCCGTCGTCGGCGGCGAGCACCAGCGGCGACCAGATCGCGCCGGGCAGCGGGTCGTCGCCCGGCCCGAGGAGGTCGAGCAGCTCCGGCTCGGCGAGGCCCCGACGAGCGGCCCACACGGCGGTCATCGCGTCGCGGACCAGGCCGGGGCGGTCGCGCTCGAAGTCTCGCTCGTAGCGCTCGAGCACCTGCTCGAGCAGGTCGTCGACCGTGGCCGCTGAGAGGTACCGCTCGATGACCTCGCCGAGGGTGAAGTGGTCGCCGTGCTGTCGCAGCTCGTCGAGGACGGTGCGCAGGAACAGCGGGGTGCCGGTCTGGGGCGCGCCGGCCAGGCGATCGACGTGGACGCGGTCGAGGCCCTTCGACCAGCGGCCGAGGAACGAGGCGATGAACGCCCGCCGCTCGGCATCGTCGAGCGGCGGGACCTCGGCCACGGCCCAGCCCCGGCGCAGGACCTCGTCCGTGGTCCGGCTCGACGCGCTCGTGAGCACGAGGCGCAGGCCCGCCGGGACCTGGAGGGGGAGCCAGGTCAGGTCGGGGGCCCCGTCGGCGTCGAGCAGCAGCTCGCACCCGTCGACCACGACGGCGAGCCGAGCTCCCGTCGCCCCGAACCGCTCGATGGCCCCGGACAGGGCGGCGCGGCGCCCGACGGCATCGTCGGGCAGCGTGGCCGGGTCGGGCGGCTCGCCGCCCGCGGCGGCGGTGAGGGCGATCGTGAGCCGGCCCGCCAGGTTCCGCCAGTCGGCGGCGTCCGACGTCGCCCCCACGTGGTGCACGACGGCGCCCTCCGGCGCCCACGACGCGACGAGCGGGGTGAGGTCGGCGCCCGCCTCCGCGGCGAGCAGCAGCGGCGGTCCCTCGGCCGCGAGGTGCTGGTCGAGGCGCTCCCGCAGCGCCGGTCGGTCGATGTGGCCGGCGCGCCGGGCCGCCCCGTAGGCGCGGTGGGCGGCGGCCTCGCGCTCGGCGACGTCCGGTGCGTCGTCCTCGGGGAACAGCCGGTCGACGAGGGCGAGGAGCTCGCCGAGGACCTGCTCGCCGAGCTCGGCGGGCGACGCGTAGTCGGCCCAGGGATGGCCCGAGGCGCGCATGCGGTCCTTCAGTGCGGCCTGCTTCGCCGCCGCCTCCGGCGTCTCCTCGGCGTCGGGTGCGCCGTCGTCGGCGAGGAGGTGGAAGAACGCGTGGCCAGCGGCGTCGGGATCGTTGAGGACGCCGTGGAGGACCTCCATCTCGGTGACCGAGGTGCCGTCGAGCTCGCGCAGCCAGGGCAGGTGGTCGGCGAGGTCGTCGGGCAGCTCCTCGGGCACCCAGCCGTAGCGCCGGCCGAGCAGGCCGAGGAAGAACGGCCGGCTGCGGTCGATCTCGGCGAGGCAGATGGGCAGGACGGCGCCCTCGGCCTTCTGCTCGTCGGTCACGCCCCAGCGCAGGTCGACCTCCGACCAGCCGACGCCGCGCTCCTCGCAGCGGCGCCGCACGAGCGGGAACACCCGCTTGACCAGCTCCTCGCGCTCGGCCTGCATGTCGCGGAAGGTGGACGACACGAACACCCGGATCGCCCGCTCGGTCCCCACCCCGTCGGTCATGGCGCCCATGCTGCCAGGGGTCGCGCCCGGCCGCCGACGAGCCGCCAACTTGCGAAAACTGAAACGTGTTCTATTGTGCGGGTCGTGACGGAACCGCAGGACCCAGGGGACATCCTCCGCGCCCCGCTCATCATCGAGTACCCGTTCAAGCGGACGACCGGCCCGGTCATCGGCGCCTTCCTCACCGGCCTGCGCGAGCAGGTCCTGGTGGGGTCCAAGGCGCTCGACGGTCGGGTCATCGTGCCGCCCGCCGAGTTCGACCCGGTCACCGGGGACGACCTCACCGAGCTGGTGGAGGTGGGGCCCGAGGGCACCGTCTCGACGTGGGCGTGGGTGACCGCGCCCCACGCCAAGCACCCGCTCGACGAGCCGTTCGCCTGGGCGCTGATCGTGCCCGACGGCGCCGACACGCCGATGCTCGGTGCCGTGAAGGCGCCCGGCATGGACGCCGTCGCCGCCGGCACCAAGGTCCGGCCGGTGTGGGCGGAGGAGCGCGAGGGGCGCATCGAGGACATCGCCCACTGGGAGGTGGTCGCATGACCGAGATCTCGCTGCCCGAGTCGCTCCGCGACGTCGAGCCCGTCCGCAGCGTGCGCACCCCGGCCCAGCTCGACTACGAGTTCACCGCCGGCGACGCCACCACCCGCTTCCTCCGGGGCATCACCCAGAAGAAGATCATCGGCCAGCAGGCCAACGAGCACAGCCGGGT
>JAGQSL010000287.1:5530-5902 GCA_020439525.1 Acidimicrobiales bacterium
TGATGGAGATCCCCTACACGAGCGCCCTGATCCTGCTCGACGGGGCCGACCTGGCGATCATGCACCTGATCCAGGAGATCCCCGCCCACGAGGTGCGCATCGGCATGCGCGTCGAGGCCGTGTGGCGCGACGACGAGGACATCGAGCCCACGCTCGAGTCGATCAAGTGGTTCCGCCCCAACGGCGAGCCCGACGACCCCGACGTCCGCATCCCGGGCGAGAAGCGCGGCACGGGCCTGGGCTCGTGGCCGGGCGGGGTCGCCCCCACGGAGCTGGTCGTCCGCAACCCTCGCACCGGCGAGGGCGGCACCGCGGAGTTCGGAGGAGAGGGCTGATGCGCGACATCGCCGTCATCGGGTTCCACCAGACGCC
>JAGQSL010000288.1:0-178 GCA_020439525.1 Acidimicrobiales bacterium
GGCAAGATCGCGGTCCCCATGCAGGGCACCATCGTGCGCGTCGAGGTCGCCGTGGGCGACACCGTGGAGGCCGGTCAGGTCGTCTGCGTGCTCGAGGCCATGAAGATGGAGAACAACGTGGCCGCCGACGTGGCCGGCACCGTGGCCGAGGTCAAGGTCGAGGCCGGCCAGGCCGTCG
>JAGQSL010000288.1:207-11663 GCA_020439525.1 Acidimicrobiales bacterium
GCCGAGTAGCCGGCGCGCTGCTCAGCAGCGCGGCCCGGTGAGGTGGGCGGTGATCTCGGTGGCCACGACCGCGTCCGCCCCCTCGGGCAGCGACGCGCGGAGCGATCGCAGGTCGTCGACGTCGAGCTCGGGCGACGCCGGCGGATGGTCGATCAGCAGGTCGAGGTTCGAGCGCACGAGCAGCACGCTCTCGGGGTCTTCGGGGAGCTGGAAGTCCAACGTCGCCCCGACGAAGCGGCCCGAGTCGCCGGGAAGGGCGGCGAGGGCCGCCGTCAGGTCATCGCCGGCGACGAAGTCCTCCCCCGTCGCCTCCTCCACGAGGCCGTCGAGCGCGGCCCGGTCGAGCGACGGCGCGCCGTCGACCCGGGCGACCTCGACGCCCTCGGGCTCGGCGACGTCGCCTCGCAGCAGGCTGATCGTGAGCACCTCCTGGGCGGCGCACGTGTCCGGGAGGATCCGGCTCGGGTGCACGAAGCCCTCGGCGGAAGGCCCCCACAGGACGGCTCGGCCGTCCATGGCGAGGCGCGTCCCCACCGTGTCGCCGACCTGGATGTAGCGATCGTCGCCGTTGACCGCGATCAGCACCGGACCCTGGACCGCCGCCAGCTCCGGCGACGAGCGCACCTGGGCGAGCAGCTCGCGCACGGCCGACGCCGGGATGGGTTGGCCCAGCCGGTCGCTGTCGCGGTCGACCACGATCGGGGTGACGGCCACGGCCAGCACCACCACGCCCCCGACGATCGCTGCGGTCGCGCGACGCCCGTGGGTCAGCGCCGGCAGCACCACCGGCGCGAGCCGGGCACCGAGCCAGCCGAGCACGAGCAGCTGGAAGAACGACAGGGCGAAGGCCCAGTGGAAGAAGTTGATCCGCCCCTGCTCCGGGGAGTCGGGGATGTTCATCCCGGTGAGCATCCCGGCGACGGCCAGCACCGCGACCATCGCCACGGCGGCGACGAACCGGCGGTCGCGCCGCTGCCACCACGCTCCGGCGCCGAGCGCGACGGCGACGACGAGCAGCACGGCGAGCACGCCGGGGGTCGACCGGTGGGCGACGAGGTCCCAGCCGGCGGGGCTGGAGCGGCCGAGGAACGGGCGCGGACCGAGCACCGTCGACACCTGCGAGAGGGCCGAGCGGAGGCCGAGGTCGACGCGAGACGGATCGCCCGAGTACGACCGCAGCGCGGTGAGGTTGCCGGGGTCCGCGGTGGCCTGCTCCCAGAGCACCGGCATCCACAGCACGAGGCCCACGAGGCCAGCCCCCGCGGTCCAGGCCAGCACGGCGCGCCGCCCGAGGTCGCCGGGGCGCCACACGAGCACGGCCAGTCCGACGACGCCGGCGAGGGCGACGACCGCCGCCGCAGGTCCGACCGACAGGTGCTGCTGGGCGGCGAAGCTCCACCAGGCGACGGTGAGCGGCAGGGTGCGGACGTCGCCGCACAGCAGGGCCCAGGTGCCCACGGCCGCGGCGAGCAGGGCGAAGCGACCGAAGTTGGAGCTCAGCGGGTCGACCAGCCCGGCCGCGCCCGCGGTGAAGGCGGCGAGGGCGCCCAGCACGGCACCGGCCGCACCGGCACGGGGCCCGGCGACGCGGAACAGGAGCCAGGCCACCGTGACGAGGGCGGCGGCGCTGATCGCGGCGGTCGACACGAGGGTGCCCGTGGCCGGGCCCAGCAGGCGGATGCCCGGCGCCAGCACGACGAAGCCGAGCGGGCCCGGGTGGGCGACGTTGGCCACCTGCTGGCCGTACGTGCCGCTGGTGCTCGGCTGGCCGACGAGCGGGTTGCGGGTGGTGAAGACCTCCCGCGCCCGCAGCTCGATGAGGGCGTCGTCGCCCTGGGGCTCCCACCGCCCGTGGTTGGCCGCGGCGGCGACGAGCGGGATCAGCACCAGGAGCAGCGCCAGCACCCCAGCGGCGATCCGGCCGCGCCGGTCGAGGTCGCGCAGGCGGTGGATCACGCGGCTAGTCGGCCGCGTCGCTCAGCGCCTCGGCCAGCGCCGGGTGCACGAAGAGGCTCTCCGCCAGGTCGGCGACCTTCAGCCCCGCCGTGACCGCCACGGCGATCACCGAGATGAGCTCGGCCGCGTGCTGGCCCACGATCGAGCCGCCCAGCACCACCCCGGTGGCCGGGTCCGAGACGATCTTCACGAAGCCGCGGGGGTCGTCGTTGATGAGGGCCTTGGCCGACGCCGAGAACGGCACCTTGGTGACCCGGACCTTGCGGCCCTCGGCGAAGGCGTCGGCCTCGGCCAGGCCCACATCGGCGATCTCGGGGTCGGTGAAGATCGCCGAGGCGGCCTTCTCGTAGTCGATGTGGCGATGCGGGCCGGCGTGCAGGCCGAGGGCGTGCTCGGCGATCTTGCGCCCCTGCATGGAGGCGACCGACGACAGCGGCAGCTTCCCCGACAGGTCGCCGGCCGCGTAGATGTGGGGCACGGCGCTCTTGCAGTTGTGGTCGACGACGACGTAGCCGCCGTCGAGCACCACGCCCGCCTCCTCGAGCCCGAGGCCCTCGGAGTTCGGGATCGAGCCGATGCAGAGCAGCACGTGCGAGCCTCGGGCGACGCGCCCGTCGTCGCAGCGCACCGCCACGCCGTCGTCGCTCACGTCGATGCCCTCGGCCCGGGCGCCCTTGAACAGCTTCACGCCCCGACCCAGGAAGTCGTCCTCGAGGACCGCCGCCACCTCGGGGTCCTTCTGCGGCAGCACCTGCTGGCGGCTCACGATGAGCGTCACCTGCGAGCCGAACGCCGAGAACATGTGCACGAACTCGACGCCGGTGACGCCCGAGCCCACCACGATCAGGTGCTCGGGCAGCTCGGGCGGCGGGTAGGCGTGGCGGGTGGTGAGCACCCGCTCCCCGTCGATGGGCGCCCAGTCGGGGATGCGCGGGCGCGAGCCGGTGGACAGCACGACGATGTCGGCCTCGACGACCTCGGTGGCGCCCGTGGGCCCGGTGACCTCGACGTGGTGGTCGTCGACCAACCGGCCGGTGCCCTGCAGCAACCGCACGCCTTGGCTCTCGAGGAGGCCGCGCACCGAGCCCTCGAGGCGGGCCTCGATGCCGGCGATGCGCGACCGGAGCGCCTCGAAGTCGAGCTGCGCTTCGACGGCGACGAGGCCCATGCTCGCCGCCCGGCGCATCTCGTCCATGGTCCCGCCGGTGGCGATCATGGCCTTGGAGGGGATGCAGTCGAGCAGGTGGGCGGCGCCGCCCACGAGGTCGCGCTCGATCAGGGTGACCTCGGCGCCGAGGCGGGCCGCCGTGGTGGCGGCGGTGTTGCCGGCCGGCCCGCCACCGATGATCACGAAGCGCTTGGGCATCGGGCCAGGCTACCGGTGGGCGCTCACCCGCCGAGACCGGCGGAGGCGTCGATCGCCTGGGCGGCGCCGTCCTCGTCCACGTCGGCCACCACGAGGCGGGCGGCGTCGCGCAGAGCGGGCTCGGCGTTGCCCATGGCGACCCCCCACCCCACCGCCTCCACGGCCGAGAGGTCGTTGTGGCCGTCGCCCACCATCATCACGTCCGAGAGCGGGACGCCGAGGTCGTCGGCCACGGCGGCGACCCCGTCCGCCTTCGAGACCCGCTCGGCCGTGACCGAGACGAACACGGCGCCGGGCATGATCGGCGAGGTGGCTGCCGACGCCGCCGTGCCGGCGGGAGCAGCGGCGATCGCCGCCTCGGCGTCGGCTGCGGTCACCACGAACTGCACCCGCACCACGTCGTCGGCGAGGTCATCGACCGGCCGACGGCGGTGGGGCAGCCCGAGCAGCCCGGCGTGGGCGACGGCGAGCGGATCGTCGGAGTCGACCACGTAGTCGTCCCAGCTGTAGCTCTCGACCACCCACCCCTGCGCTGCGGCCACGGCCGTGCAGGCTTCGAGCGCCCCGACCGGCAGGGGCACGGTCCGCACCTGCGCGCTCGACGGCTTCCAGCGGGCGGCGCCCGTGTGGAACACGTGCCAGCCGTCGGGATCGAGGCGCTCGGCCCAGGCCCGCGTGGGGCCCGCCGCGAGGCGGGCGGTGCACAGCGTGAGCCGCTGCCCTCGCCCCCGGGCCCGCTCGGCCGCCTCCCAGAGCTCGGGGGTGGGCTCGCCGGCCGAGCCCACGAGGGTCCCGTCGACGTCGAGGCAGATGAGCGGCAGCACGACCGACGACGGTACGGCACGCCCGGGCGCACCCCGCAAGCCCGACCCCCCGATGTGGCGAAGCGCTCAAGGTCGGGCGGTGAGCGGCCGATGGGACCGGTGCGCCCGCGCGCCTCCGTGGTCCTCCCTCCCCCGGCGGTGCACGAGCCCGCCATCGTCTGACGCACCGAGAGGGAGCCCACCGTGCGGATCGCCAAGACCGTCGCCGCCGTCGCCATCGCCACCGTCGCCCTGGCCGGGTGCCTCAGCGCCGACCAGACGACCGTGATGGACCAGGTGAACGCGGCTCGCAAGTCCGCCCGGCTCGCCGCCTTGAACACCGACAACGCAGCGATGCAGAAGGCCCAGGCGTGGTCCGAGCACATGGTGGCCACCGGCGTGCTCGAGCACTCGGGTGGCGGCACCAAGGTGTCCACCACCGGCCTCACCAACTGGTGCGCGGTGGGCGAGAACGTGGGCTACGGCCCGAGCCTCGACCGCATCCAGTCCGCCTTCATGGCGTCGACGCACCACAAGGCGAACATCCTGGGCAGCTACGACCGGATCGGCACCGGCGTGGCCAAGAAGGGCGACGTCTACTGGGTCACGCAGGTCTTCATCCGCTCCTGCTGAGCCCGCTGACGGCCTGACCAGGGCCAACATGACGGTCCCGTGACCGATGTGACGATCCGGTTACGGTGGTGCGACCCTGTCGGACCGCCCTCCACCGGAACGAGCCGCCTCGTGCCCTCCCCCTCCCTCCGACGTGCCCTCGCCGCCGCCGCGGCGATCCTCGTCTGCACCACCCTGCTCACGGGCTGCTTCTCGGCCAACCAGCAGAAGATGGTCGACCAGATCAACGCCAGCCGCTCGCATGCCGGGCTCGGCGTGGTGGTCGGCAACGCCCAGGCCATGGACAAGGCGCAGCGGTGGGCGGCCCACATGGCCGCCACGGGCGTGATCGAGCACACGGGCGGCGGCAGCCGGCTCAGCACCGACGGCCTCCCTCGCTGGTGCGCGGTGGGCGAGAACGTGGGATCGGCCACCTCCACCGCCACCCTCCACGATCGCTTCCTCGCCTCGCCCGCCCACCGGGCGAACATCCTCGGCCCCTACGACCACGTCGGTACCGGCGTGGTCCGCCAGGGCGACCTGGTCTACGGCGTCCAGATCTTCTACCGCGCCTGCTGAGACCCCGAGGCCCGAAGTCGCCGCCGGGGCTCTTCGCGTTTCTCTGGCCTGGGGATTCGCGAAGCCTGATGGCAGCGACCGTCCGGCCGTCGATCTTGAGTCACGGGGCCGTTGATCGGGCTCTGCGGGGTCGCAGCGGCGGCTGGTGTCTGGTGACCACCAGGCCCATGCTCCGCTGCCATCACCGACACCCCGATCCTGTGTTGAACGCTTCCCACGTTGTCCAGCCGGTGGGGGAACCGACTCGCCCGGACGTAGCAGCGGGACGAGGACCTCCGGACAGACCCGGCGATCCCGTGCACCAGACCACCCGTTGACGCCGCGGAGTCGCTCCCGTACCTTTCGCAGCGGCGGCCCTCTGGAGGGGGTGTGGTCGACCATCACCGAATCACTTCGTTGAAGGAGACCACAGATGAAGAAGCTCTTGTTTGCTGCTGCCGCAGCGTCGGTGGGAGTCGTGCTCGCGGCGTGCCAACCGGCGCAGAGCGGGACGTTCGAGCTCAGCGCAACGGGGGTTGCGTTCGAGGACGGTAGCTACACGTGGCTGGCGTCGTCTGGATGCGATGCACCCGCCGAGGGGTTCGACTACTCCGGTTACCTCAAGGACACGGCGGCTGACGGGAACGGGGTGTTCGTGCAGGCCAAGGTCGATGGCTATGGCTGGACGCCGCGGATCTACCACTCGGACGGGAGCGGGACGCGCAAGTGGATCGACCGTTCCAACGTCCACGTTGATGGCGACGTCTGCTACCACGAGACCGGCAAGGTTCAGGTGTGCCAGGACCGTGGCACCCTGTTCCCTGACATCTGCACGACGAAGAACCTCGCACGATGATCAGCCAGGTCCTCGCTGCGTCGGACGTGTTGGTCCGCTTCGGTGCGACGACTGCGGTGGCCGGCGTGGACCTGGAGGTCGCGGCGAGCGAGTCGGTTGCGATCGTGGGGCCGTCCGGGTCGGGGAAGTCGTCGCTGATGCACTGCCTGGCGGGGCTGATCGTCCCGACCTCGGGAACGGTGCATCTTGCTGGCGTGGACCTCGGCCCGTGCGGCCCCGAGCAGCGTGCTGCGCTCCGGCGGTCGAGTGTCGGCTTCGTGTTCCAGTTCGCTGATCTGGTGCCCGAGCTGTCGCTGCTCGACAACGTCGCGTTGGCGTGCGAGCTCATCGGTTCGAGCAGGCGCGAGGCCGTGCAGGATGCGGGATCGGCGCTCGATCGCTTGGGTGTCGGGTCACTCGCCGCTCGCCGACCGGGGCAGGTCTCCGGAGGCGAGCGGCAGCGGGCCGCGGTCGCTAGGGCGCTGGTGCACCGGCCGAAGGTGGTGTTCGCGGATGAGCCAACCGGCGCTCTCGATACTGAGAACGGGACGAGGGTGATGGACCAGCTCCTCGAAGCGGCGTCTGAGGCTGGTGCTGCGGTGGTGGTCGTGACCCACGATCCCGCCGTCGCTCGCCGGTGCGCCCGTCGTTTGGAGATGCGCGACGGGCGGATCGAAGGCACGGTCGCCGTGGCCTCGGCGCCGTGAGGCGCACGGCAGCGACCCGACTGGCGCTTCGGATCATCGCAGGCACAGGCCGCGCCGGGGCGGTACGGGTTGGTGTTCTCGTCGTCGCCATGGCGATCGCGGTTGCGGCGGGCCTGGTAGTCGCGTTCGTGCCAGCCATGGCAACGCATCGCGATGAGGTCGCGTCTGCCCGTTCGGTCCGACAGGTGATCCCTCCGTCCGAGGAGCGGTTCCGGGCGCAGGCGTTCGATGTGTCGGTCGGCGACCGGCCGCTTCGCCGCATCTTCATCGCCGGCGATACGTCCGGCCCGGTCCCGCCAGGGCTCGAGGCACTGCCCGGCCCGGGCGAGGCGTTCGTGTCCCCCGAGTTGCTCCAAGTCATGGACGACGAACCGTTCGTCGCATCGTTCGTGCCGGGGCAGGTTGCGGGCACGGTGTCTCCGGCAGGGCTCACGGACCCGAACGAGCTGTTCGCGTACGTCGGGGTCGCCGACGGCGCCCGCCTCACCCCAGCGTCGGGCTTCGGCGGGCGCGGTGACGTCGAAGGCTCCGGATCCGGTCTGATCGCGATCCAGCTCAGCTTGTTCGTGCTCGTTCCCGCAACTGGGTTCCTGGTCGTCTCGGCGACCCTGTCCTCGCGGGCGCGCGGCCGTCGGTGGGATGCGATGCGGTCGGTGTCGGTGCCAGAGCCAGTGGTGCGTCATGTCGCCGGGATCGAGACTGGGGTGACCGGCCTCGTCGGCGGGGTGCTGGGACTCGCCCTCTTCACGCTCGTGCGCCGCCCCCTGACCAGTGGCGGTATCGGTGGCCTGCGATGGTTCCCCGACGATCTGCACGTCACCCCCACCATCGCCGCGTGCACGCTGGTGCTCATCGGCGGTACCGGGATGGTGCTCGGTCGACGGGCCTCACGGCTCCGGCCAGTCGACTCCTTGCACCAGCGTGAGTCGCGCCTGCCGGCTGGCCTTCGGTGGCTGCCACTCGTCTGCGGCATCGCCATGCTCACCACCATCGGCGTCGTCCACCGAGCAGGCAGCATCGTCAACAGCGCACCGCTCTTCCTCGCCGGAGCGTTCCTCGCCGTCGTCGGGCTCGGGCTCGGGCTCGTCCCGATCGTCCGTGCCTCCGGCAGCATGGTCGCTGCCCGGTCACACCGCCTCGGGTGGCGCCTCGGCGGGAGCCGCACCGCCTACGAGCCGCGCTCGGTGGTCCGCGTCCTCGCCGGGCTGGTCGCGCTCACCATCATCGGCCACGTGATCTTCGCCGTGCTGACCGACCTTCGCCTCGTCGTCGGTGACCAACGAGACCGCGTCCTCGCGGACATCACCGTCACCGACCTCACGACGTCCGACACCGCCAGCGTCCTCGCCCTCAGCCCACGAGCCGCAGCGTTCACCCACTCGACCGACCGAGGACCCACCGGCGCCACCATCGCGTACGCCGACTGCACGGCCCTCGCTACCGTGATCGCCACCGACACCCCCTGCCGGGCAGGCGACGTCTACCGCGTGGCAAACCGGACGTTCCCCAGCGACCTCCCCGTGCAGCGAACCTACGAGATCGAGACCCGAGACGGCGTGCCGATCTCGGTCACCACACCGGAGGTGGAGGCAATCGACCTCGTCGGCATGTTCGGCACCTCGACGGTGCTCATCGCGTCGCCTCCCCCCACCGCTCAGGTCCCCATCGACCGCGTCGAGCACCTCGTCGGGCGAGCCGAACTCCTCGAACTGCAAGCTGCCGTCGACGCCATCGACCCCAGCCTCCAGGTCGACAGCAACATCGAACCCGAGCAGATCGAGCGCTACGAGCACCACCTCGCCATCGCCCGGCTCGGTGCCATCCTCGGCGGCCTCCTCGCGACCCTCACCTTCCTGGTCGCGTCGGTGGACCGCCTCCTCGAACGCCGCAGCCACACGGCCACCCTCGCCGCCATCGGCGTCCCCCGACGCACGCTGCGCACCAGCCAGATCGCCCAGCTGATCCTCCCCCTCGCAGCAGCCCTCGCTGCCGCCAACCTCGTCGGCTGGCTCATCGCCCAGGGCTACCTCGCCTACGGACGGCTCGTACCCGGTAGCCCGACCGGCCAGCTCCTCCAGGGGATCGGCCTCTCGGCGACGAGCATCGTGCTCGCCCTCGCCGTCGGCGCCATCGTCTCGGTCCCGAAGGACATCGTCACCCACCTCAGAGCCGAATAGCGAGGGATGGCGTCCCCCACCGGAGCCATCGCAGCCGACGCGAGGCATCGTCCAGCCATCGACGGCACACGAACGAGCAGTCAGGTGTCGCTGCGCATGGGATCGCGGAGGCGTCAACCTGGGATTGGCTGCGTGAACTGCGAAGAGAGGCTCAGGTCACGATGGTTCCGCGATCGACCCTCGAACCCGCCGGGCGCTCAGGCGGCCGCCGGCGAGGCCCGCACCACGATGTTGTCCTCGTAGTGGCGGGCGCCGCGGTCGAACGCGCCGCCGCAGGTGATCAGCGTCAGCGACGGCGGGCCGTCGACGCGGAACAGCTCGTCGATCGGCAGCTCGTCCTTGTCGACCTGGAGCCGGGCGTCGACGACGAAGCGGTGGACCGTGCCCGCCTCGTCGGATACCAGGACCTCGGATCCCTCGGGGAGCGAGCGGAGGTCGAAGAAGGCGCCCCGTTGGCCGGCGTAGTCGACGTGGGCGGCGAGGACCGATGACCCGGCGGGGCTGGCCGGCCGGACGCCCGGCTCGTACCAGCCGACCTCGGTGGCCGGCGGCACCTCCATCGATCCGTCGGGGTTGAGCCCGACGGGCACGATCGGGGCGTCCACCCCGATGGCGGGGATGCGCAGCCGACCCGGCGCCATGGGCGGTGCGGTGGTCGTGGTGGTGGTCGGCGCAGCGGTGGGTGGCGGCACCGTGGTGGTCGTGGTCGCCATCGTCGACGGGACGACGGGAGCGACGCGGACGAGGTCGGCGCGCTGCTCGCCTCGGGGCCACCAGAGGGCGGCGCCGAGCACGGCGATCAGCACCGCCGCGGAGGCGGCGATCAGGAGGCGGGCAGTCCGGGGCGGCACGGTGCGACAGGCGGGGTCGGGTGTCGGTGGGAGCGAGGCGAGGGGGAGGAGGCCGGTGGCCCCCTCCCCCATCATCGCCTCATCGGCCGCCGCGCGGGCGGCCGACCGGGCTCAGCGGCTCGAGCGGCTCCGAGCCAGCGAGACGGCGCCGGTCGCACCGGCAGCCAGGGCGAGCACGGCGATGCCGGTGAGCAGCGCCGCGCTGGGGCCGGTGGCGTCGGTGGCCAGGCCCGAGTCGCCGGTGTCGACGCGGTTGGGCACCGGAGCGGACTCGGGCTCGCCCGCGGGCGGCGCCGTGGTGGTCGGGGTCTCCTCGGCGGCCTCGACGCCGACCTCGATCTGCTGGACGGCGACGGCCAGGTTCTCCGCCTCGAGCGAGCCCCAGGCGTAGACGATGGTGACCTTGCCCTCCTCGACCGGCACGTCGGCCGGTCCGATCACCGGGTCGGTGGTGCCGGCGGGAGCGACCGCGGCCGAGATGGTGCCAGCGGGCAGGTACAGCGGCCCGGCCGAGTCGGGGTTGGACAGGCCCTCGACCACCGGGTCGCCGCCGACGAGGATGTCGACGGTGGGGGCGGCCGCGGTGTGGCGCACCACGACCCCACCCTCGCCGGCCTTGGTCTTCGTCGTGTCGTTCACGAACGGCGTGATGGTCGGGTCGCCGGCCTCGCTGAGGTGGGCGACGATGGTGTAGATGCCGCCGGCCTCGACCGTGGCGGTGGCCTCGAGGATCGGCGAGCTGGCATCGGCGGCGTCGGGCGCCGTGAGGGCCAGGTCGTAGTCGCCGGCGGGCAGCGACAGCGGGTCGGTCACGGTCCCCGGCGCGAAGTCGTCCAGGGTGAGGTCGCCGTTGACGTAGACGTCGACCGGGGTGTCGGGGATGGCGTGGATCACGGTCACGGTGCCGTTGCCGTCCTGGGCACCGGCGGGCGCGCCGGTGGCCAGGAAGGCGGCAGCGGCCAGCGCGGCCGCAGCAGCGGTGAGCTTGCGCATGGGAGCACTCCTTGGTTCTGGGAAGCGACGACCTGGGGTAGCCGTCGCTCACCGTTCGGAGCGCACCCAACGCCCGGATGAAGAAAAGCGGAGAAATCATTCGTGAGATGCCCTTCGCATGAAGGCCATCCCGTCGCGTCCCGGGACCCGGCCGATCCGGCAGGTGGGAGCACGCTTCGACGTCTCGGCTGACGCCCCGTCAGCTCGCCCTTGGGACGCCGCCGGGCCGTTCCGTAGGCTGGGCGACGATGAGCGACGACCCGACCCTCGCCGACTGGGAGGCCCTGGCCTCCAAGGACCTGAAGGGCCGCAGCCCCCACGACCTCACCCGGACCCGGCCCGAGGGGATCGAGGTGAAGCCGCTCTACACGGCCGCCGACGTGGAGGGCCTCGAGGCCGACACGCTGCCGGGCTTCGCCCCCTTCACGCGCGGCGTCCGCGCCACCATGTACGCGAACCGGCCGTGGACGATCCGCCAGTACGCCGGCTTCCCGACCGCGGAAGAGTCCAACGCAGTCTATCCCAAGGCGCTCGAGGCCGGCGGCCAGGGCGTGTCGGTGGCATTTGATGTCGCCACCCACCGCGGCTAGGACTCCGA
>JAGQSL010000289.1:0-3113 GCA_020439525.1 Acidimicrobiales bacterium
GTGCCGTCGAAGTCGAAGACGACGGCGTCGAGGGCGGGCACCGCTCAGCTCTCGTCGGCCAGGGGCGGTCGGGCGCCGGCCACCGTGACGGCGAGCGCCCCGGCGCGCACGGCCGCCGCCAGGGCGTCGGCGGGACCGGCCCCGGCGCGCACGGAGACGATCCAGCCAGCGGCGAAGGCGTCGCCGGCCCCCGTGGAGTCGATGGCGTCGACGGGAAGCCCTTCGGCGACGTGGTGCTCGCGCCCGTCGGTCCACGTGGCGCCGGCGGCGCCGTGCTTGACCACCACGGCGCCGACGTGTTGCAGCACGTCGCGCACACCGCCCAGCGCCTCGACCTCGTCGTCGTTGGCGAACATCAGCGCGGCGCCCTCGACCCACCGGAGGAAGGGCTCGGCACCCACCGCTCGGATCGGCGCCGTGCTGGCCGCGTCCACCGACACCACCGCCCCGGCCGCGACCCCCGCCGACAGGGCCGCCCGCCCCGCGTTGCGGGAGCCCTCGTGGAGCATGGCGTAGCCCGAGAGGTGCAGCCAGCCGGGCGTGGGGTCGAGGGCGTCGACCACCGAGCTCACCGGCAGGCGGTCGTTGGCCCCCCGGTCGGGCAGCATCGTCCGCTCGCCGCCGGCGTCGACGAGCACGACGCACGTGCCGGTGCTGGCCTCCTCGAGGATGGGGCCGACCAGGTCCACGCCGGCCGCCACCAGCTGCCCCTCGGCCAGCCGTCCGAGCTCGTCGTCGCCGCGGGCCGCGAGGAGGCGGGGGCGCTCGCCCTGCTGGGCCAGCCAGCAGGCCGTGTTGGCCGCCGATCCCCCGCCGAGCAGGGCGATGTGCGCCGCGGTGTCCGATCCGATCGCCAGCGGCTCTCGGTGCGCGGCCACCACGTCGACCATGAGGTCGCCGACCACGAGGACGTCTCGGTCGGCGGTGCTCATCGGGCGACGACGGCCACGGCGATCCGGGCGGCGAGGGCGGCGTTGGCCAGGATGATCTCGGTGTTGGCCCGCAGGCTCTCGCCTTCGGTGGCCTCGTGGAAGTGGGCGAGCAGGAAGGGTGTGACGTCCTTGCCGCGCACCCCCGCGGCGTCGGCGGCCGCCAGCCCCTCGAGCAGCACCCGATCGTGGCGCGCCGGGTCGAGCTGGCGTTCGACCGGCAGCGGGTTGGCCACGAGCAAGGCGGCGCGAGCGCCGAGGTCGCGCCGGGCCGCCACGATCGCGGCGACCTCCTCGGGGGCGTCGACGCGGTGGGGCACCGGGTGACCGCTGTCGGCCAGGTAGAAGCCCGGGAAGCGGTCGGTGCCGTAGCCGACGACGGTCACGTTCAGCGTCTCGAGCCGTTCGAGCGTGGCGGCGACGTCGAGGATGGACTTCACGCCGGCGGACACGACGGTGATCGCGGTGGACGCCAGGGTGACGAGGTCGGCCGACTCGTCGAAGGTCTCCCCCGCCCCCCGGTGCACGCCGCCCAGCCCACCGGTGGCGAACGTCTCGATCCCCACGAGCGCCGCCAGCTGGGCCGTGGACGCGACGGTGGTGGCCCCGTGGCCGCCGCGGGCGCACACGACGGCGAGGTCGCGCACGCTGGCCTTCACGACCGCATCGGAGCTCGCCACGACCTCGAGGGCGTCGGGGTCGAGCCCGATGCGCACCGTCCCGTCGACGAGGGCGACGGTGGCCGGCACGGCACCCGCCTCGCGCACCGCCGCCTCGATGTCGCGAGCGACGGCGAGGTTGGTGGGACGGGGCAGGCCGTGGGAGATGATCGTGGACTCGAGGGCGACGACCGGCCCGCCCGAACGCAGGGCCTCCGCCACGTCAGGGGCCAGGCGGACGCGGTCGGCGATGTGGTCGAGCGCGGCGTCGGACATGGGGGGCGAGTCTGGCAGACCCGCTGGCCGACCCCGGCCGGGTTCAGGCCAGCGCGCCCAGCAGCGCGGCCACGAGCCCGTCGATCGTGTGGGGATCGGCCTCGGCGGCCACCGCCAGGCCTCGTTCCCGGGCGGTGGCCGAGGTGATCGGGCCGATGCTGACCACCACGGCGGGGACCTGGTCGGGGCCGATGGCGTCGCACAGGTTGGCCACGGTGGACGACGACGTGAACGTCACCGCGTCCGCCGCCCGGACCTGCGCTCGCAGCTCGTCGCCGAGCGCCACGGACCGGGTCCGGTAGGCCTCGGCGACCTCGACCTCCCATCCCGCCGCCCGCAGCCCGTCGGGGAGCACGTCGCGCGCCACCGCGGCTCGAGCGAGCAGGATCCGCCCTCCCCCGGGGGGCGGATCGGGCAGGGCGTCGAGGAGCGACTCGGCCACGTAGCGCTCCGGCACCAGGTCGGCCACGATCCGGTGCTCGGCGAGGGCCGCTGCCGTGGCGGGCCCGATGGCCGCGACCCGCACCCCGGCGAGGGCGCGGGCATCGGCGATGAGCTCGAACGTGCGACGCACGCCGTTGGGCGAGGTGAGCACGAGCCAGTCGAACGAGCCCAGCCGCCCCACGGCGTCGCGCAGCGCAGCCCCGCCGTCACGAGGGTCGCCGATCTCGATCGCGGGCGCCTCCACCACGCCCGCACCCAGCTCGCGCAGCCGCCCGGCGAGCCCCGAGGCCTGCGCTCGCGCTCGGGTCACCACGACCGTCCGACCGAACAGGGGCCGATCCTCGAACCAGGTGAGCTCCTCGGCGGCGACCGAACCGACGACGATCACCGAAGGCGACGCGAGCTCGTGGTCGCCGAGCGTGGCGAGCGTGGCGCGCACCGTCTCCTGCTCGGGCCGGGTGCCCCAACGCACGGCGGCGGCCGGCGTGTCGGGCGATCGCCCGGCCTGCAGCAGGCGCTCGGCGATCTGGGGCCAGCGCCCGACGCCCATGAGGACCACGAGGGTGCCGCCCGTGCGGGCGATGGCGTCCCAGTCGACCGTGCCGTCGCCGCTCGCCGGATCCTCGTGGCCGGTGACCACCGTGAACGAGGTGGAGGAGAAGCGCTGGGTGACCGGGATCCCCGCCGCCGCCGGGACCGCGAGCGCCGAGGTGATGCCGGGCACGACTTCGTAGGGGACCCCGGCGGCGGCCAGGGCGGCGGCCTCCTCGCTGCCCCGGGCGAAGACGTACGGGTCGCCGCCCTT
>JAGQSL010000289.1:3182-3351 GCA_020439525.1 Acidimicrobiales bacterium
GCCTTGCCGACGTCGATGCGCTCGGCGTGGGCCGGGACCAGCTCGAGCAGCTCGGCCGCCGAGAGGCGATCGTGCACCACCACGTCGGCCCGCCCCAGCAGCTCGGCCCCTCGCACTGTGAGCAGGCCGGGGTCGCCGGGCCCAGCGCCCACGAGGTACACGGTCACCC
>JAGQSL010000290.1 GCA_020439525.1 Acidimicrobiales bacterium
AGGAAGGCGACGAATTCGCCGTCCTGTCCGACATTCTGGGCGATGAAGACGACCTCGGCGACATGGACTTCAAGGTCGCCGGCACGAGCGAGTTCGTGACCGCGCTGCAGCTCGACACCAAGATCGAGGGCCTGCCCTCCGAGGTGCTCGCCGCCGCCCTCGAGCAGGCCAAGGTGGCCCGCCTCGAGATCCTCGACGTCATGAACGCCGCCATCGCCGAGCCCCGCGCCGAGGTCGGCGCGTCCGCCCCGAAGATCATCAGCTTCGAGATCCCGATCGACAAGATCGGCGAGGTCATCGGGCCCAAGGGCAAGGTCATCAACGCCATCCAGGCCGAGACCGGCGCCGACATCTCCGTCGACGACGACGGCATGGTCGGCACCGTGTCGGTCGGCTCGGTCGACATGGGTGCGGTGCAGGAGGCCGAGCGCCAGATCCGGCTCATCCTCAACCCGCCCACCGCCGAGGTCGGCGCCACCTACACCGGCCGCGTGGTGAACATCACCAAGTTCGGTGCCTTCGTCAACATCCTCCCCGGCCGCGACGGCCTCGTCCACATCTCCAAGATGGGCGGGGGCAAGCGCATCGAGAAGGTCGAAGACGTGCTCGAGCTGGGCCAGGAGCTCGAGGTCAAGGTCGACGACGTCGACCCCAACGGCAAGGTCTCGCTCAGCCCGGTCACCCCGCTCTCGCCCGGCGAGAGCTCGGGCGGCGGCGACGGCGGCGGCTCCTCGTCGGGCGGCGGTGACGCCGACGCCGGCTCGGGCGGGCGCGAGTCCGTCTCGTTCGAGGACGCCTTCGACGCCGAGATCCGCGAGGAGTTCGGCGACCTCGGCCCCGGGGCCGAGCGCTCGTCGGGTGGCGACCGCGGTGGCGATCGCGGCGGTCGCGGCGGCCGTGGCCGCCGTGGCGGCGGCCGACGCTGAGCACCGCCACCACCGTGCTCGCCGACCGGCGCGCCCCTCGGCCTTCGGGCTGCGGGGTGCGCCGGTGGCGCGTCCGGGCCCAGGTGGCGCCGTGAGCGTCGAGCGCACCGACCTCGACAGCGGGCTCACCGTCGTCACCGAGACGATGGCCGGGGCCCGCTCGGCGAGCTTCGGCTGCTGGGTGCGCGTCGGGGCCCGAGACGAGCGTGACGAGCTGGCCGGCGCCTCGCACTTCCTCGAGCACCTCCTGTTCAAGGGCACCGAGTCGCGCACCGGGCGGGAGGTGTCCGAGGCGATCGAGTCCGTGGGCGGCGAGCTCAACGCCCACACCAGCCACGAGCACACCGCGTTCTACGCCCGGGTGCCCGCCTCGGCCGCCGACCTGGGCCTCGAGCTGCTGCGCGAGGTGGTCACCACCCCGGCGTTCGACGCCGACGACGTCGAGTCCGAGCGCCAGGTCATCCTCGAGGAGCTGCACCTCGCCGAGGACGAGGGCGACGACCGGGTGCACTCGCTCGCCCACGAGGCGCTCTGGGGCGACCACCCCCTCGGGCGCGAGGTGCTCGGCACCCTCGAGACCATCGATTCACTCGAGCGCGACGCCATCGCCGAGTTCTTCGCCCACCACTACCAGCCGGCGAACCTGGTCCTGGTCGCCGCCGGCGCCGTCGACCACGCCCGCGTGGTGGCCGCCGGCCGGCGCTTCGGCGACGGCGAGCCCGGCGAGCGCCCGGCGCGGGTCGCCCCGGCGGGCCCGATCCCTCGACGCTCGCACGCGCTGCTGCGACGGCCCAGCGAACAGGCCCACCTGTGCGTGGCCTGGCCCGCCCTCGCCGCCGGCGATCCCGACCGGTACGCCCTCGGCGTCGGCAACCAGATCTTCGGCGGCGGGCTCGCCAGCCGGCTGTTCCAGGAGATCCGCGAGGAGCGGGGCCTGGCCTACTCGGTGTTCTCGTCGGTCACCGCGTTCTCCGACGCCGGGTCGCTCGTCACCTACGCCGGCACGGGCGCGGAGCGTGCCGCCGAGGTGCGCGAGCTGGTGCTCGAGCAGGCGGCCGACCTGGTGGCCCACGGCGTCACCGAGCGCGAGTGGGAGGTGGCCCGGGGCTACCTCGAGGGATCGTTCCTGCTCGGCCTCGAGGACACCGGCAGCGTGATGGCCCGCCTGGGCAACCACGTCTGCTCCCGGGGCCGGGTGGTCCCCGTCGACCAGCAGCTCGACCAGCTGCGTGCCGTCACCCCCGACGACGTGCACCGGGCCGTGCGCCGGATCCTCGGGGCCGATCCCGTCGTCTGCGGGGTCGGTCCGCTCACCGAGGCCGACCTCGGCACTGGGGTCGACGCCGCACCGGTGGGGTAGGGGGCTGCGCCCGGAACGCTCGATCGAGGTGGGAGGCTGGGGCGATGCAGGCTGAGGGGGCGCCCGCACCGGCTCGCCACCGGCCCGGGCTGGACGGGGCGCGTGGCGTCGCCGTCGCCGCCGTGGTCGCTTACCACCTGGAGCTGGTGCCGGGCGGCTTCGTCGGCGTCGACGTCTTCTTCGTCCTCTCGGGCTTCCTCATCACCGGCCTGGTGCTCGACGAGGTGGCCGCGACCCGCGCCGTGTCGCTGCGAGCGTTCTGGGGGCGACGGGTCCGGCGGCTGGTCCCGGCGGTGCTCGTGGTGGTGCCGACCGTGGTGCTGGTCGCCCTCGGATGGGGCTGGCCCGACGATCAGCGCCGCGACCTCGGCCTCGACGCCATCGCCACGCTCACCTGGTGGGCGAACTGGCGCCAGGCCCACGGCGCGTCGTACTGGGACAGCGGCGAGAACCCCTTCCGGCACGCGTGGAGCCTCTCGATCGAGGAGCAGTTCTACCTGCTGTGGCCGCTCGCCGTGGTCGGCATCGTGGCCCTGGTGGTCGCCCGTCGGCGCCGCCGGCCCGGATCGCTGGCGGTCCCCCTCGGGGCGGTGGCGGCCGCGCTCGCCGCCGCCAGCGCGACGTGGATGGTCGTCCTCTCGCACCGGCTCGACGACGGCGACCTCTCGCGCGTCTACGTCGGCACCGACACCCGAGCCTTCGCCCCGCTGGCCGGGTGCGCGCTGGCGTGCTGGGTGCGGGCGCGCCGCTCGGCGCCGGCGCGGCGCGGCGTGGTGCTCGTGGGCGGCCTGATCGGCGCCGGGGCGCTGGGGTGGGCGGTGGCCGCCCTCGAGGTCGACGATCCGGCGACGTACCGCCACGGCCTGCTCGTCGCGGTGACCCTGGCCGCGATCTTGGTGGTGCGGGCCGCCGGCCTCGCCGAGGGCCGCGACCGCGACCCGTTGGCGCTCGTCACGACCTCCGGAGTGGCCCGCCACCTCGGGCGCCGCTCCTACGCCATCTACCTCTGGTCGTGGCCGGTGCAGGTGCTGGTGGCGTTCCGGTGGCCCGGCATCGAGCGCCCGGTCCTCGTGGTCGCCACCGTGGTCATCGCCCTCGTCCTGGCCGAGGTCAGCCACCACCTGGTGGAGGCACCGCTGCGCCACCGATCCGGCTGGGCGGCGGCGCCGGCGCGCCGTCGACCGGCGTGGGCCGCCGGCGGCCTCGTCGCCGTGGCGGCCATCGCCGCGTCGCTCAGCACCGCGGAACCGCCGCCCAAGCACGAGACCGTCGAGGCCGAGGAGGCGGCGCGCGAGGCGCTGCGCCCGCCACCCAGCACCGAGGCCGGCACCGCCGACGGTGGGCTGCGGGTGATGCTCGCCGGCGACTCGGTGGCCTGGACCTACGGCTACTACCGACCCCACGGCGACGAGCTGCCCGAGGGGATCGCGTCGGTCGATTCCCGGGCGATCATCGGGTGCGGGCTGCTGGCGGGCGAGGGGTGGGGCTACCCCCTGCACGGCGACGGCCCCTTCGTCCGGCCCGCCGCGGGAGCCTGCGCCGACCAGCCCGAGGCCGAGCGGCTCGGCCTCGAGGGCCAGCCTGACGTCGTGCTGCTGTTCCCCGGCGCGTGGGAGTGGTCCGATGCCGAGTCGCCCGACGGGCGGGTGGTCGCCGCTCGATCGCCGGAGATGCGCGACCTCGTGGTCGAGCGCCTCCTCCGCAAGGCCCGGGCGGCCGATGCCGCCGGGGCGCGCACGGTGATCGCCCAGTGGGCGTGCCCGGGCCCCGAATCGGCGCCGCCGCTGCGCGACCCGGCCTACCTGGCCTGGATCGACGACGTGATCGCCGAGACCGCGGCGGAGGGCCGGGCCGCCGGCCTCGACGTCGAGGTGCTCGAGGCGTCGCCGGCGGTCTGCACCGACGGCGAGGCGCAGGGAACGCCGACGCCGGAGCGGGCCGCGGCCACCGGTGGGGAGATCCACGTCGTCTCGTTCGAGGGCGGTCGGTGGCTCTGGGACGCGTGGCTCGCGCCCGGCCTGCTCGCGACCTGACATCTCGCCGTCCGCGCCCGTTCACCCCGGGTTCGGCTGCCGTTGCGATGGCCGTGCGACCCTCGCCGTCGATGGATCGACGACGGTTCCTGCGCTCGAGCGCCGCGGTGGGGCTCGCCGCGTCCTTCGCCCGCCCGCTGGCGGCGATCGCCCGCCCCGGCGCGCCCACCTCGGTGGCCACCGGTGCCGCGTACGCGCCGGTGGGGGCCTTCCCGTCGGGGGTCGCCTCGGGCGACCCGACCGACGACGGCGTGATCCTCTGGACCCGCATCGACCCGGCGATCGCCGGCGCGGGCACCACGGTGAGCTGGGAGGTGGCGACCGACGCGACGTTCTCCGCCGGCTCGGTGGTCGCGTCGGGCTCGGCCGCCACCTCGCCCGTCACGGACCACACGGTGAAGGTCGACGTCGGCGGCCTCGGGGCGGGTGCCACGCTCTGGTATCGCTTCGACGTCGGGGGCACGGCGAGCCCCGTCGGGCGCACCAAGACCCTGCCGTCGGGGGCGGTGGACCGGCTGCGGATCGGGTTCTTCAGCTGCGAGCGGTACGTGCACGGCTACTACACCGCCCACGCCGACCTGGCCGCCCAAGCCCTCGACCCGGCGACCGACCTCGACCTGGTCGTCTGCCTCGGCGACTACGTGTACGAGGCCGGCCCGGCCGACGGCGTCACCGTTCCCGGTCGCCTCGACCCCGACGCCCCGCAGGTCACCCTCGAGGACTTCCGACGCCAGTACCACCTCTACCGGACCGACCTCGACCTCCAGGCGATGCACGCCGCCTTCGCGTTCGTGGGGATCTTCGACAACCACGACGGCTTCAGCGGCCCCGACGACCCGAGTGGCCCGGGTGCTCGCGCCGCGTTCTTCGAGCAGCTGCCCGTGCGCCAGGACCCGGCCGATCCGACCCGCCAGCACCGGTCGTTCCGCCTCGGCGATCTGGCCGAGCTGTTCCTCCTCGACGAGCGCCAGCACCGTGACCCGACGCCGTCGGAGGCGACCGGCAACGCGCTCGGCACGTCGTCGCTCGACGAGCCGCTCATGTGCGAGCCGGGGCGCACCATGCTCGGCACCACCCAGAAGGCGTGGTTGAAGGACGGGCTGTCGGCGTCGGGCGCGGCGTGGAAGGTCCTCGGCAGCCAGCTGATGTTCGCCCCGCTCCGATCGCAGCGCTACCCCGACGAGATCGCGGCCGCGGGCGACGGGCCCCAGCGCAACGCCGGTCGGTACGTGAACCTGATCCAGTGGGACGGGTACCAGGCCGAGCGCCGCGAGCTGGTGGAGCACCTCCACGCCGAGGGCATCGCCGACGTGCTGGCGATCGCGGGCGACACCCACTTCTGGACCACCTCGGAGGTCCCCCTCGACTACGACGACCCCGACGCGCCGCTCGTGCTGGTCGAGTTCGGCGGGAGCTCGATCACCTCCGCCAACGCCGGCGAGATGACCGACCTCCCCGGCAACGACGTGATCCGGCCCGTCGTCAACGAGGCGAACCCCTACACCCTCCGCTTCATGGAGGTCACCACCCACGGCTGGGCCAGGATCGAGCTGACGGGGGAGCGCGCGTCGGTGCAGTACCGCACGCCCGCCACCATCCGCGAAGCGACGGCGCCGACCACCGTGTTGGCCGCGTTCGAGGTCGATCGCGGCACGGCCACCGTGCGCCAGACCGACGGCGACGGGTTCCTCGCCCGGCCGAACGAGCAGGAGCCCACCACGACCACCACGGCGCCGGCCGCCGGTGGACCGGGTCCGGCGCCGGCCGTCCCCGTCGCCGGCACCGCCGACTACACGGGCTGAGCGCCAGCCGATCGGCGGGATCGCCCCGCGTCGCGGTGGGCCATACTGCGGGGGCGGGTCGCGGCCGGTGGCCCGTCGACGAGAGGAGCGGGACCATGGGGTTCCTCGACAAGGTGAAGGCCCAGGCCGAGCAGGCCGTCAAGCAGGGCCAGGACAAGCTCGACGAGGCGCAGGCCAAGCGCAAGGCGAACGATCTGCTGCGCGACCTGGGCGCCTGGTACTACGCCACCGAGACCGGTCGCGACGAGGGCAACGGCCCGGCGGAGCTGGCTCGCATCACCGCCGAGCTCCAGGCCCACGAGGCCGAGCACGGCCCCCTGGGCGGGGCCAAGGACGAGCCCGAGCCCGAGCCGGCCTCGCCCGAGCCCGGCGCGGCCCCGGCGCCTCCCGCGCCTGGCGCCGTGCCGCCGCCTCCGGGCGAGGCCCCGCCTCCTCCCGGGGCGATCCCGCCGCCGCCTCCGGGTGCCGTGCCCCCGCCGCCGCCTCCGGGTGCCGTGCCGCCGCCCCCGGGCGATGCGCCTCCGCCGCCCGGCGACGCACCTGGCGCCTTCTGATGGCGATCACCGTCGGGGTGTTCGGCGCCGCCGGACGCATGGGTGCCACCGTGTGCCGCGCCGTGGCCGAGGACCCGGAGCTCGAGCTGGCCGCCGCGGTCGACCCTGGTGCGGCGGGCGAGCCCCTGCGGACCGTGGCGGGGGTCGAGTCCCCCCTCGAGGTGGCGGGGCGACCTGAGCACCTCGACGAGCACCCCCAGGTGATGGTCGACTTCACCCACCTCGAGGCCGCCCGAGCCAACGTCGCGTGGTGCGCCGCCAACGGCGTCCACGCCGTGGTGGGAACCACCGGCTTCGGCGAGGACGACCTGGCCTCGTTCCGAGCTGCGTTCGTCGACAGCAACTGCCTGATCGCGCCCAACTTCGCGATCGGGGCCATCTTGATGATGCGCTTCGCCGAGCTGGCCGCGCCGTGGTTCGAGACCGCCGAGGTGCTCGAGTTCCACCACGACGCCAAGCTCGACGCCCCCTCGGGCACCGCGATGCGGACCATCGAGCGGATGGCGGCGGCGAACGCCGACTGGGCGCCCGACCCCACCACCACCGAGATCGTGGCCGGGGCGAGGGGCGGTGCCGGTCCGGCCGGCATCCGGGTCCACGCCGTGCGCATGCGCGGGATGGTCGCCCACCAGGAGGTCGTGCTCGGCACCACCGGCCAGACGCTGTCGATCCGCCACGACAGCTACGACCGCAGCAGCTTCATGCCCGGGGTGGTGCTCGGGTGCAAGCGCATCGCCGACCATGCCGGCGTCACCATCGGGCTCGACCCGTTCCTCGACCTGGACTGAGGGCATCGTGGCCGCGGAGGGGTACCGGGAGCTGTTCGACGAGCGCGGCGGGAGCTACGACGATGCCATGGCGCGCTGGCCCGAGGCCCGGGCCGAGGAGCTGGCGTTCGTCGTGCGGCTCGCCGAGGTGCGGGCGGGGGAGCGGGTGCTCGACCTGCCGGCGGGGGGCGGCTACCTGGGCGACCTGCTCCCCGCGGGCGCGTCCGTCACGGCGGTCGAGCCGTCGGCGGCGTTCGCCGAGCGCTCGCGAGCGCGTGGCCTCGAGGTGGTGGCCTCGTCGCTCGACGGCGAGGCCCTCCCCGACGGGGAGGCCGACGTGCTCGTGTCGATCGCCGGGATCCACCACGAGCCCGACCACGCCGCCCTGCTCCGCGGATGGCGGCGGGTGCTCGCTCCCGGCGGGCGCCTGGTGCTCGCCGATGTCGCCGCTGGTTCGGCGCCGGCCCGGTTCCTCGACGGGTTCGTGGGCGCCCACAACGGCCACGGCCACGCCGGCACCTACCTGGGCGACGAGCTCGCCGAGCAGGCCGAGGCCTGCGGCTACACCGAGGTGCGGGTGATCGACGGGACGTACCGCTGGTGGGCGCCGAGCCTCGAGGAGCTGGCCGCGTTCTGCGCCGGGCTGTTCGGGCTGCGCGGGGTCAGCGTCGGCGAGGTGGCCGAGGCGCTCGCCGAGGGGCCCGGCGTGGACCACGAGGATGGGCGCACCGGGCTGCGCTGGGGCCTGCGCGCCCTGGTGGCCACCTCACCCTGAGCGGGCGAGGAGCCGTTCGACGGCGCCCCGCTCGGGGGCGCCGAGCGGGCGCACCAGCAGGTCCTCCCACATCACCCCGGTGCCCGGCGAGAGGGGATCGAGGGCGTCGATCGCGGCGGCGAGGTCGCCGGCGGTGGGAAACGTGGCGGAGGTGGCCGGGTGGCCCACGGCGGCGAGCATCGCCATGGTGCGCACGCACTTCTCGCAGCGGCCGCAGTTGAGGAGGCCGTCCACGTTCGCCCAGCACACCCGCAGGTGGCGGGCGACGAGCGGGTCGGCGGCGATGGCCTCGACGCGGTCGATCCGCCGTCCGCTGGCGTCACCGTGGACGATCTCGCTGCGCCCCGGGATGCTCCAGCGGGGGTCGGTATCGGGGCGCGATCCCCACGGGACCAGCCGGCCCTCGTGGTAGGAGGGCGGGATCACGAGGGTGCCGATCGGCTCGGCCAGGTGGGCGACCGCCGCGATGGCCGCGCCGTGGGTGTGCTCCCAGCTCACCGACGCGAAGCGGGGGTGGGCGAGCAGGTCGGTCCGCACGATCGCCGCTTCGGCGCCGATCGCGGCGGCGACCTCGCGCACGGTGGCCTCGACGGCGGTGGCGCGCGGCGCATCGTCGAGGCGGACGTCGAATCCGAGCACGTACAGCAGGTGCGTGGGGCGGTGGTCCCCGCGGAGGAGCGAGAAGAACGAGTCGACGCCGCCGGTGAAGCACAGCGCCCGCCCCGCCGGTCGGGACCCCCGACGCGCCCACCGACGCCGTGGGGCATCGATCGGCAGGGCGGCGTCGCCGCCCCACCACGAGGCGGCGAGCGCCACGTTGGCGGCGGCGCCCTCCGCCCACCGCCGATCGACCCGCTCGCCGATCCGCAGCACCGCCCCGGCACGAGCCGCGGGCAGGCAGAGGGCGGTGGCCCACGCCTCGGGCGTCGAGCGCAGCGCCACGTCGTCGCTCGCCACCTCGATGGGGATGCCGTCGATGCGGGCGCGGACGGTCGACCCGGCGGCGAGCTCGATCTCGACGGGCCAGCGGGGCCTTGCCGCCTCGGGCCGGCGGCCGAGACCACGCGACCGGCGAGCCGGAGGGGAGTCGGACCGGCCTGGTGCTGGCTCGGCAGGGAGCGATGGGTCCGACGCCACGTGCCCCTCCCGAGCGCAGTGCGGAGACGAGAGGCAGCACGCCGACGCGTGCTGCTCGTGGTCGCACGCTAGCGATCGAGGTCGCCACCGGACGCCGGCCGCACGGCGCCGGTGCCGGCGGGCGGCGTCACGCCTCGACGTAGAGGCGCGAGCCGACGGTCCCGACCCAGAGGGCGCCGTCGGCGTAGGCGACCGACCGTGCTTGGACGAAGGTCGTGGTGGCCACGGTCCAGGTCGATCCATCGGTGGAGGCGAGGATCGCCTTGTGCCACGCGGCGTTGGCCCAGTACGAGCCGAGGGCCCAGATGGTGTCGCCGTCGGTGTAGAGGTCGAGGACCGTGGCGACATCGTGGCCGCTCACCTTCAGGCTCGGCCGGCGCACCGTGTTGGCGGCAGGGTCGTACACCGTCACTGCGTCGGTCCCACCGCAGACGAGATGCCCCTTGAACACCTCGAGGTCGGCGCCGTCCTGGCCCCCGGTGGAGCAGAACGGCGAGGCGAGCGGCGTGGTGAACTGACCGTCCTGGTACCGGAGCATGAACACCTTCGGATCGCTCGCCTTGCGGCCGTACTGGCTGTAGACCACGTCGCCGATGGCGGCGATCCAGACGAACCGCGGCGTGAGCGAGATCCGCGGGTTCTTCGACGTGCGGAGGACCTCCCACGTCTCGCCATGGTCCGTCGACCGCCAGATCGCGGCCTTCGCGGTGCCGGAGAGGGCCGTGGAGCCCGCGACGTACAGGGTGTCGTCATCGGTCCTGGCCACATCGAACAGGTGGTACGAGGGCCCGATGACCCGGTGTTCCCACGTCCCTTCGCTGACCTCGACGATGCCGCCGGTGGGGTCGAGGGCGGCGGCGCCATCGCCGAGGGGGTCGGTGTCGGGCGCCCACATCTCGTCGCCGAACACCCGGAACGTCTCGATGGCGTGGCTGGGGCTCGTGTAGCTCCGGTCCTCGAGCTGGCCGGTGGCGAGGACGAAGGGGCGCGAGGCGATCGGTCCGGTGTTCGCCCCCCAGTCGCCGAACCCCGGCCAGATCCTGCCGTCGAAGACGGCGAGCTCGTCGATGGTCTGCCCCTTCGCCGTGGGCTGGGCCGCGGCCTCCTCGAAGGTGGCCCGAAGCACCCACACGTCGGCCGCGTCGGCGGGGCGAGCGACCCCGAGCTGGCTGAGGAGCGTCACCGCGAGCGCGGCCGCCGTGGCGCGACCGAGGCGGGTGGGTGAGGTACCGGTGGTCATGGCGTGCTCGCGATCTCGGTCGAGGTGCCGTCCCCGTTTCGCGACGACACCNNACCTCCAGAGATCACGCGGGTCGGCGTCGATGACGCCGACCCGCATCAGCCGCCCTGGCGGGGGAGGGCGACCGCGGCGGCGCGCTGCCACGCGCCGAAGGCGCGCTCGTCGGGCCGGGTGGGATAGGTGGCGTACACGGCCCGGGCGGCCCCCATCGCCGCGAGGGCCGGCACCACGACCCGGGCCAGCGAGGGCCGGACGGCCAGGGCCCGACCGGCGGCCAGGGCCTCGGCCGGTGCGAGGGAGCCGAGCCGCTGCTCGAGGCCCGGGCGGACCAGCGACTCGGAGAACACGCCCGAGGCGAACAGCTCCTCCACGCCGCCGGGGCCGAGCGCGACGCTCATGCG
>JAGQSL010000291.1 GCA_020439525.1 Acidimicrobiales bacterium
CGGGGCCGCAACCGGTTCCGGTGGGCGGAGTACTCGCTGTCGGCGACGCTCATGATCGTGCTGATCGCCCTGATCACGGGCATCACCGACCTGGCCGCGCTCATCGCCATCGGGTTCGCCAACGCCGCCATGATCCTCTTCGGTTGGGTGATGGAGCTGGTGAACCGGCCCGGCCGAGGCACGTGGTGGACGCCGTTCTGGTTCGGGTGCGTGGTCGGCGCCGGACCCTGGCTGGCCATCGCCACCTACCTCGCGGTGAACCTGAGCCGCGAGGGCGCCCAGGGCCCGCCAGGCTTCGTGTACGGGATCCTCGTGTCGATCTTCGTGCTGTTCAACTCGTTCGCCCTCAACCAGTGGCTCCAGTACCGCAAGGTCGGGCCGTGGCGCGACTACCTGGTGGGCGAGACGGCGTACATCGTGCTGAGCCTCGTGGCCAAGGGCGCCCTCGCCTGGCAGATCTTCGCCAACACCCTGGTCGGCTGACCGAAGGTCGGCCGGGTCGGCGCACGCGCCGCCGTGCGGTGCTAGACCGCGCTGGTGACCCGGGCGCCCACGGCCCCGGCCGCCGGCGACGCAAGGGGACGTCGGCCGGTCGCACCGAGGAGGAACCAGATGTCGCAGTTCGATGCGTTCCGCTACGACGGCAAGCGCGTCCTGGTCGTGGGGGGCGCCACCGGGATGGGGGCCGCCGCGGCGTCGCTCGCGGTCGACGCCGGTGCCGAGGTGATCGTGATGGACCGCGCCCCCGTCACCCTCGAGGGTGTGCAGTCGATCTCGCTCGACCTCGCCCAGCAGGCATCGATCGAGGCGGCCGTCGACGAGGTCGACGGGGTCGTCCACGCGGTCCTGTCGTGCGCAGGGGTGGCCGACGGCACGCCCGGGATCGAGCGGATCAACTTCGTCGGGCACCGCCACCTCATCGCCCGAGCGATCGCGACCGGCAAGCTCGGGCGGGGCGGCGCCATCGGCTTCATCTCGTCGGCCGCCGGCCTGGGCTGGGAGGCCAACCTGGCGGAGCTCCGCGAGCTGCTGGCCCTCGACGACTTCGACGAGTCGGCCGAGTGGATGGTCGCGCACCACAAGGCGGACTACATGAACTCGAAGCAGGCCATGTGCGCCTACGTCGCCTCCTCGGCGTTCGAGCTGCTGAAGCAGGGCATCCGCATCAACGCCATCTGTCCCGGACCCACCGAGACGCCGCTCGCGCTGGCCAACGAGGAGATGTGGCTGGGCTTCGGCTCAGACTACCGCGACGAGGTCGGGGTCGGGGTGTCGACCCCGCTCGAGCAGGCCTACCCGCTGCTGTTCCTGTGCAGCGACGCCGCCGCGGCGATCAGCGGCATCACCCTCGTCACCGATGCCGGCTACCTGACCTCGGGCACCACCGAGTCGTTCCCGCCGGCCACCCCGGTCGCCCAGTTCCTGACCGGCAAGCTGACCTGACGGGCCCGCCCACGGCTCCGCCGCGGGAGCACCCGGGGCTCGATCGGGCCTGCGTGGACGGCTGACGGGAACCTGTCGCTCGTGTTTCGGGCGCGTCAATTCTCGCCGCAACGACCCCGTGGCGACGATCACATCCGTACGATCCAGCCCGCCGTTCGAGGATGCCGGGCGCACCTCGACGGCGCGGAGAGGGAACGTGGGGTCGAGGGGCGTCGTGAGGGCATCGCTGGTCGCGCTGATCCTCGTCGGCGCGCTCCTGCAGATCCCGGGCGCGTCCGTGTGGGCCCACGGCGACGACCATCGCCACGACCACGACCACGACGACCACCACCACCACCACGACGACCACCACCACGACGACGACCACCACCACTGCGACGGGCGGTGGCGGCCGCACGATCGCGACGGATCGTCGCCGGATGCGGCGACCTGGGCGTTCCGGTGCTGGCCGACCACGACCACCACGACAGCGCCGTCGACGACGACGGCACCGGCGACCACGACGACGACCGAGTCGACGACGACCACCGAGCCGCCGACGACCACGACGACGACCGAAGCGGCGACCACGACGACCGAACCGGCGACCACGACGACCGAGCCGCCGACCACCACCACGACGGAGCTGTCGACCACGACGACCGAGCCGCCGACGACGACACCGCCGACCACGGCGACCACCACGGCTCCGGCGACCACGACGACCGAACCGGCGACCACGACGACCGAGGCGACGACGACGGAACCGCCGACGACCACCACCGAGGCCACGACGACCACGGTGGCGAGCTCGACCACGTCGACCGTCGTCGTCCCCACGACCGCTCGACCCGGGACGACGACCACGTCCACGTCGGTGGTGGCCGGGCCGGGCCCGTCGGCTGCCCCGCCGGCTCCGCCCGCCGTGCCCATCGTCCGCGGACCGACACCCGCGGCGGTCCGGGGCACCCAGGTCGAGGCCGCCGGCTCCCCACCGCCGATCTCGAGCCCGCCGAGCACCACGACCTCCTCGGCCGCCTCGAGCCCGGCGCCGCGGGCCGTGCCGGGGGAGCAGGCCGCCGTCGACGAGCCCGACCCCACCCGCCCCGCAGCCGATCGCCCCTGGTTCGACCCGCACCGCTCGGCGCTGGTGTCGGCCATCCCGCGTCCGTCGGAGGTCTCCTGGAGCCTCCGCAACGTGCTGGCCAACATGATGCTTGTGCTGCTGCTCATCGTGATGGTCGGCTTTCCGGCCGAGCTGATCAACAGCACGCTGAAGGAGCACTACGACGAGGTGAACCGGCCGTTCGTCGGGATCGGGGCTCTGTTGGCCGGCCTCGAGGCGCGGCTGCTGGGCGTACCGAACGCGGTGCTGCTCGTCGGGTTCGCGGTCGTGGGGGCGGCCATCTCCGGCCAGCTCGACCCGAACTTCGGACTCGACGCGACCTCCATCGTGCTGATGGCCGGCCTGGTGATGGCGTTCGTGGTGGTCACCTGCGTGCTCGAGCTGGTGCGCATCCCCTACATCCACGCCAAGCGCGGCGCCCGTTGGAGCCACCACCTGCGGCTGTTCCCGCTGGCGCTCGTGATGGCGGCCGTGTTCGTGGTGCTGTCGCGGGTCGCCGACTTCCGTCCGGGCTGGGTGTTCGGGATCACCTGCGGCCTGTTGCTCGCGCCGGAGGTAGGCGACGACGAGCACGCCGCGAGCCTGGCCGTCGCCGGCGTCTTGCTGCTCGCCACGTCGCTCGGGGCGTGGCTGCTGTGGATCCCGTGGGCCAGCGCCGTGGTCGAGCCCGACCCGGGCCTCATCACCCTCTTCATGGACGCGTTCCTGGCGACGCTGTTCATCTCGGCGCTCCAGGCGGTCATCTTCGGGTTCGCGCCGCTCGACGCGCTCTACGGCAAGACGCTCCAGCGGTGGAACTGGCGGGTGTGGCTCGGCCTCTACGTGGCGGCGCTCTTCTTCCTGGTGCAGCTGCTGCTGCACCCGAGCGCCAACCGCTGGGGCGGGGTCAGCAGCACCTCGTTCTGGCAGATGTTCGCCCTGTTCGTGGTGTTCCTGGTGGGCGCCATCGTGTTCTGGGGCTGGTACCAGCTCCGCTCGGGGGGCGCCGATCCGGAGGAGGCCGAGTCGCCCGGCGAGACCGTCGACGCCTAGGCGCGTTCGCCGCGGCGCACGGGTTCCGGCGAGGTTCCGCTGCACCGGCGCGCCAGGTGGGCGAAGATCTGCGGGTGCTGCCGATCGCCGAGCGCCATGGGCCGTCGCCGTCGCCGTCGCCGTCGCTGCGGTGCGGCGCCGTCGCCCTGCCGAGGACGGGGCGCCTCCCATGACCTACGACCTGCCGCCGTCGATCGAGGTCGAGCTCGACGGGCCCGTGCGCCTCGTGCGGCTGAACCGACCCGACGACCTCAACGCGACGGACCACGAGCTGCACTCGGGCCTCGCCGCGCTCTGGCCCCAGGTCGACGCCGACGACGACGCCCGCGCCGTCGTGCTCACCGGCAACGGGCCGGCGTTCTCCGCCGGTGGCGACTTCGACTACATCGCCGAGATGATCGAGGACCCCGAGCTGCGAAGCCTCTCCCTGCGCCACGGTCGCGAGATCATGACCGGCATGATCGGATGCCGGGTGCCGGTGATCGCCGCGGTGAACGGTCCGGCCGTGGGCCTCGGGTGCAGCCTCGTCGCCCTCGCCGACATCTCGTTCATGGCCGAGAGCGCCCACCTCGCCGATCCCCACGTGGCGGTCGGGCTGGTGGCCGCCGACGGCGGGCCGATCAGCTGGCCACTGCTCACCAGCCTCCAGCTCGCCAAGGAGTACGCGCTCACGGGGGAGCGGATCCCGGCCGCCCGCGCCGCGCAGATCGGGCTGGTGAACCACGTGTGCCCCGATGGCGAGGTGCTCGACGCCGCGCTCGCGTGCGCCCGACGCATCGCCCGGCACCCGGCGGGCGCGGTCCGCGAGACGAAGCGCATCATGAACGCGCACCTCCAGCGGGTGGTCCTGGCAGTGCTCGACGACGCCCTCGCCGCTGAGCACCGGTCGTTCGACTCGCCCGAGCTGCGCGCCAACATCGACCGCCTGCGCGCCCGCGGCGACGCGCCGGCACCACCAGAGGGGGCGCGCTGATGGCGTGGGACTTCCGCACCGAGCCCGACTACCAGGCGAAGCTCGACTGGGCCGACGCCTTCGTGCGCGAGGAGGTCCAGCCGCTCGACCTGATCTGGCCCGGCCTCGAGTTCACGCCGCCCACGCCCGAGCGCCGACGGGTGCTCGATCCGCTGAAGGAGCAGGTGCGGGCGCAGGGGCTCTGGGCCACCCACCTCGGTCCGGAGCTCGGCGGCCAGGGCCACGGGCAGCTCAAGCTGAGCCTGCTCAACGAGATCCTGGGCCGGTCGTCGTGGGCGCCGGTGATCTTCGGCTGCCAGGCGCCCGACACCGGCAACGCCGAGATCCTCGCCCACTACGGCACCGAGGAGCAGAAGGAGCGCTACCTGCGCCCGCTGCTCGACGGCGAGATCTTCTCCTGCTACTCGATGACCGAGCCCCAGGCCGGCTCGGACCCCACGCTCTTCGAGACCCGAGCAACGCGCGACGGCGACGAGTGGGTCATCGAGGGCTGGAAGTTCTTCTCGTCGAACGCTCGCACCGCGGCCTTCCTGATCGTCATGGCGGTCACCGACCCTGAGGTGAGCGCGTACCAGGGCATGTCCATGTTCCTTGTCCCCACCGACGCGCCGGGCGTGGTGATCGAGCGCAACGTCGGGCTCGGTGGCGAGGCGCCCGACGAGGGGTCGCACGCACTGATCCACTACGACGGCGTGCGCGTCGGGCCCGAGGCGCTGCTCGGCGGCGAGGGCCAGGCGTTCGCCATCGCCCAGACCCGGCTCGGCGGCGGCCGCATCCACCACGC
>JAGQSL010000292.1 GCA_020439525.1 Acidimicrobiales bacterium
CGCTCGCCGACCCACACGCAGTTGCCGTGCTGGTCGCCGATGATCTGCATCTCGACGTGGCGGGGCTTCACCAGGAAGCGCTCCACGTAGCACTCGTCGCGGCCGAAGCCCTTCAGCGCCTCGGACTGCGCCGAGCGCAGGGCGTCGTGGGCCTCGGCGGCGCTGTTGACCACGCGCATGCCGCGGCCACCGCCGCCGAAGGCGGCCTTGATGGCCACCGGCCAGCCGTGCTCCTCGCCGAAGGCCACCACCTCGTCGCCGGAGGTGAGGAACTCGGTGGTGCCGGGGACGCCCGACACGCCGGAGGACTGGGCGGCGATGCGGCTCGACACCTTGTCGCCCATGACCTCGATGGCCTCGGGCGGCGGGCCGATGAAGGTGACCCCGATGTCGGTGATGGCCCGGGCGAAGTCGGTGTTCTCGGAGAAGAACCCGTAGCCGGGGTGCACGCCGTCGGCGCCCGAGCGCCCGATGATCTCGAGGATCTTCTCGGTGTTCAGGTAGCTCTCGGCCGCCGTCTGGCCACCGAGGGCGTACGCCTCGTCGGCGAGGCGCACGTGGAGGGCGTCGCGATCGAGCTCCGAGTACACCGCCACGGAGGCGATGCCGAGCTCCTTGCAGGCACGGATGACCCGGACGGCGATCTCGCCCCGGTTCGCGATGAGGATCTTCGAGAGCACGTGCCATGTCTACGAGGTCAGGGGGGGTGCGTGCCAGATGGCACCCCCGAAGTCCACCTCGTAGTTGCGCGCTCGCCCGGGTGCGGGGTGGACTGCCCGCCGTGGATGCCGAGGAGCGGGGCCGAGCGGCCCGTGCGGCCCTGGCCGGGGGTCGCTTCGCCGACGTCCGCTGGGTCGAGGAGACCGGATCGACGAACGCCGACGCCCTCGAGCTGGCCCGATCCGGCGAGCCCGAGGGGATCGTGCTGGTGGCCGAGCACCAGTCGGCCGGGCGCGGGCGCCTGGGCCGCGCCTGGCAGGCCCCGCGGGGTGCCTCGCTGCTGTGCACGGTGCTGCTGCGCCCGCCGGCCGCGGTGGCCCCGGCGACCACGCTCGCCGTCGCGCTCAGCGCCGCCGAGGCCGTCGAGTCGCTCACCGGCCTCGCCCCCCGCCTGAAGTGGCCCAACGATCTGGTGTGGCCCGGCGACGGATCGGGCGCGGACCGCAAGCTCGCCGGCGTCCTGGCCGAGGTCGACTGGCCGGCGGCCAGCCACATCGCGGCCGGCTGGGCCGAGCCGCGTCCGGGCGATCGCCTCGTGGTGGCGGTCGGCATCGGCCTCAACGTGGCGTGGGGCCCCGACGTGCCCGAGGAGCTCGCTGATCTGGCGGTGGCGCTCGATCACCTGGTCGAGCCCGGCGCGGTGCCGGATCGGACGACGCTGCTGGTGGCGATGCTCGAGCACCTCGATCGCCGCTACGCGGACCTGGTGGGTGATCCCGAGGGCCCGGCGCGCCTGCGCACCGACGGGTGCGCTCGCTCGGCCACCCTCGGTCGCCGGGTGCGGGTCGACCTCGGCGGCGACGACGTGGTGGGCACCGCCGTCGACCTCAGCCCCGAGGGCCACCTCGTGGTCGAGACCCTCGAAGGCGAGCGCCGGACCCTCGCCGTCGGCGACGTGGTGCACCTTCGGCCGCTCTGAGCGGTTCGGCGCGGTGAGCGCTCACGCGCTCTGCTCGGGCGAGGTGACGTCGTCGTAGGAGCGGTCGGGCGCCGCCGGCGTGGATTGGCCCACCGACGGGGCGAACCAGTCGCAGACGCCGGTGGGGAAGACCGACGACAGCTCGCGCTGCTGCGCCGGGGTGAGCTCGACGTCGTAGTCGCTCGGGTCGGGGGCCTTGAGCTGGCACTTGAGCACGTGGCCCGATCGCGGAGCGCCCGCCACGATGCGCGGGTCGGCGGCCACGGGGAAGGCCTGCGTGCAGTCGCCGTCGCCCTCGTACACGTCGGCGCCCCGGCGGGGGGCGTCGTCGCCGACCACGAGGCAGTTGTCGACCGCCGCCTCGGGCCGGGTGCGAGCCAGGCGCTCGCCCATCGAGCCGCCGCCGCCCGCCTCCTCGGCCAGGGCGGTGAGCCACTCGTCCACCACGGCGATCGCGTCGGCGACGACGGCGTCGGTGCGGGGGTCGGCTGCGTCACGCGTCCAGATCTGGAACCCCGGCGCCGCGGCGGGATCGCCTCCGCGCGTGAGCCGCTCGCGCAGGGCGAAGGGGCGGTGGTGGTCGTAGAGGGTGCCCGACGCGTCGTCGTAGCGGTCGATGTCGATGATCGGCACGTCGAGCTGGTCGCCGCCGGCGAACGACACGCGGCCGGTCTCGAAGGCTCGGGCCACCCCGTCGAAGGTGGCCGAGCTGCGCTGCGGGGTGGGTGCGCCGTCCGCATCGAGGCCCCCGATGGCGCGGTTCAGGTCGAGGAACTCGTCCACGGTGAGCTCGCCGGCGTTCAGCGCCTCGAGGCCGTATTGGAGGCCTTCGTTGTCGAAGGTGCGCCACACGGCGCCGTCGGGTCCGGTGCCGAGCTGGTTGGCGATGGCGTCGGCGTAGGTGCAGCGCTCGCCCGCCGGCCGCGCATCGGCGTCGTAGGTCCGCTCCTCGGGGATGGCGGCGTCGCAGCCGGTGGTGGGCACGAGCTGCCCGAACAGCTCGTCGACCCAGGTGGCGCAGGCGTCGGGTGCGGCCTGGCCGGCGATCGCAGCGCGCTGCGCCGCCGTCAGCTTCGAGCCGGCGGGCGAGGCCTCGTAGCGGGCGAGCAGCTGGCAGTCGGCCGCGCCCGGGAGGACCGTGATCACGTCGGGCAGGGGATCGGTGGCCACCACGCCGTTGACGATGCCCGGGTAGTCCTGCACGAGGAGGTGCAGGGTGGCCGCCCCGACCCGATCGCCGACGCCGATCGTGTGGCGGGGCCGCCCCAGCAGCTCGATCGCCCGCTCCTTCACCATCATCGCGGTCTCGGCGGCGACGACGTCGTTGCACAGGGCGTCTCCGTCGACGCCGGCGGAGGTGAGCACGGCGTAGCCGAGGCGCAAGCGGTCGGCGTCGGTGGCGGAGGCGAGCCGCTCGGCCTGGGCGTAGGTGGTGCCGCAGCGCCCGCCGGCCTCGAGCACGAGTCGATGGTTCCAGCCGCCCTCGTCGAGCGCGCCGTCGTCGGGTCGGGGCGCCACCACGGCGATCTCGTAGGGCGAGCGGTCGAGGACGCCGCGCTCGACGCGCACGAACAGCGGCACCTCGGCGCCCTCGATCCGCGCCGTGGCCAGGTCGTCGGGCCGAACCCCGCCGGGGGGCAGGTCGGCCACCTGGCCCGAGGTGGTGACGTAGCCCCAGGTGACGGTTCGGGGCGCGGAGCAGGCGTCGTCGGTGGCGGGGCCGAGGCCCAGCTCCGCGGTGGTGCAGCGGTAGATCGGCGGCTGGGGGCCGGCGATGATCGGCCCGGTGAGCGGCCAGGCCCGGATGCGCTGGAGGGCCTCGTCGCTGCCAGCGGTGGCCACGAGCGTGTTGTTGCCCTCGATCATCCCGGTCACCACGCCCTCGAGGCCCCCGTCGACCTCGCGGAGCTGCGTGGTGACGTCGCGGTCGTCGAGCGTCACCCGCAGCTCGCCGACGTCGTGGTCGGGGCCGGGCGTGACCCGGATGCGGGCATCGTCGCCCGACACCCGGTCGGGCTGGCTCGAGAGCACCTCGATGCGCAGCCCGTCCTCCACCGGCGGGGGTCCGCTGCCGATCGGCCCGGTGGTGGTGGGTGCGGCGCTGCCCGCCTCGGTGGTCGTCGTGGGGCCGGCCTCGTCGTCGCCTCCGCCGGTGCTGCACGACGTGGCCAGGAGGAGGGCGGCGATGGCGGCGGCCATCCACCGCATCGATCGCGTCACGGGTCGAGTCCGTCGGCCACGAGTCGGGCGAAGGCCTCGCTCGCCGCGCTCGTGAGCGGGCCGGGCACCAGCGCGAGGGCGACGCCGTCCACGCGGGCGATCGGCTGCACGTCGCGGGTCGACGAGGTGAGGAACGCCTCGGAGGTCGACCGCAGGTGGTCGAGGGTCAGGTCGTCGCGCTCGACGACGTCGACCACCTCCATCACCAGCTCTCGGGTGATGCCGGCGAGGCACCCGGTGGCGAGCGACGGCGTGCAGAGCCGGCCGTCCACCTCGAGGAACACGTTCGAGCCGGTGCCCTCGCAGAGCGCGCCGACGGTGTTGGCGAAGATGGCCTCGTCGGCGCCCCGGCGGTGGGCGTCGGCCAGGGCGACCACGTTCTCGGCGTACGAGGTGGTCTTGGCGCCCGCCACGGCGCTGCGCTCGTTGCGGGTCCACGCGACGGTGGCGACGGGCGCCGAGGGGGGCCACGTGCCGCCCGGGCCGGCGGCGACGATCAGCGTGGGGGGCACGTCGCTGCGATCCGACCCCAGCGGGCCTGGCCCGCCGGTGACGGTGATGCGGATGCGCCCGACGCCGTCGGCGTCGTTGGCGGGATCGGCGGCCGCGGCGCCGATGGCGTCGGCGCAGGCGGCGCGCAGGTCGTCGTCGCTCCACGGCAGGGCGAGGGTGAGGCGGTCGGCGCTGCGGCGGAGCCGGGCCAGGTGGCGGGTCAGGGCGAACGGCGTGCCGTCGAGCACCTTGGCGGTCTCGAACACGCCGTCGCCGACCGTCACGCCGTGGTCGAGCGCGCGCACGGTGGCCTCGCCCGCTGGGCGCGCCGCGCCGTCGACCCACACCCACGTGCTCATGGGGCCAGTGTGGCAGTCGGCCCACCCGACGTGCGCCCGGCGGCCACCCGCAGGAGCCGGCGGGCCTTGAGCTCGGTCTCCTCCCACTCGCCGGCGGGGTCGGAGTCCCACGTGATGCCGCCGCCGGTGCCGAAGCGGATCTCGCCGTCGGCGAACCAGAAGGTGCGGATGG
>JAGQSL010000293.1 GCA_020439525.1 Acidimicrobiales bacterium
TGACCGTGCCGGTCTCCTCGCACGCGCGGAAGAACGGCTCCCAGTAGTCGGTGTGCACCGACGGCAGCCCGAGGTAGGGCGGGATCTCCGAGAAGCACACCGCCCGCACGCCGCGCTCGGCGTTGCGGTAGATCTCCTGGGCGGCGAGCTGCGCGTCCCAGAGCTGGATGATGATCAGCGGGATGAGCCGGCCGTCGGAGCCGCCGCACCACTCCTCCACCATCCAGTCGTTGTAGGCCTTCACGCAGAGGTCGGAGAGCTCCTTGTCGCTCGCCTCCATGAACGTCTGGCCGCAGAAGCGCGGGAACGACGGGAACGACATCTGGGCCTCGGTCCAGTTGGCGTCCATGTCCTCGAGGCGGGCGGTCGGGTCCCAGCAGCCCTTGCGCATCTCCTCGTAGGTGATGCCGGTGACCTTCACGTCGTCGCGGTCGAACCCGACCGCCGCGGACAGGCGGGTCTGGGGCACCTTGAGGTCCTCGTACACCCACCAGTCGGCCTCGGCGCCCTCGGGGTCGGGCTCGTAGGAGAACACGCCCCCGACGAACTGCATGTTGCCCCGCTCGCGCACCACGCGCGGACCGATGTCCTTGTACTTCTCGGGCAGTCGGTCCTGCCACACGTTCGCGTGCTCGATGACGTGGTCGTCGACCGAGATGATCTTCGGGAAGGTCTCTTCCATGGGCACGATGCTACCTCCAAATCTGACGGGTCGTCAGAAACCAGGGTGCGGACCGGTGGCTCACCAGAGCTCGTCGGTGTAGGTGTCGGTCCCGGGGACCGTGGCGCGGAACGGGGCCACGAGGACCAGCTCGCCGAGGCCGGCCGACGAGAAGCGCTCGCCGAGCGGGGCGAAGCGCTCGTCCCACACGTCGGACAGCTCGTCGTCGACGAACCAGAGCTGGCAGAACCGGTTCTCCGCCGAGTCGGCCCGGACGCCCTTCGCGGCATCCGACGGGAGCGGGATCGCCGTGAGCTCGGCCCCCACCACGCCGGGCAGGGGGTGCGCCCGGAACCAGGCGTCGACGTCGTCGAGCGAGGTGCCCTCCGATGGTTCGCCGACGACCACCACGACGTAGGGCGACCGGTGGTCGAGGGCCAGCTCCACGGGAACCCCGTCGGGCTCCTCGAACTCGGTGCGGAACTTGTACATCAGCGTGTGGACGTGGTCTCGCTCCTCGAACATGCGGTCGTGCTCGTGGAGCCACTTCACCTGCTCGGAGCCCCACTGCATCCACTGGCCGAACCGGCCGGCGAGCACCCAGTAGAGGGCGAGGTACGAGCCGGTGGTGGGGTCGGGGATCACCGGCGAGTCGGCGGGATAGCGCAGGGCCTTCAGGTCGCGGGTGGCCACGAAGCGGGCGCCGCTGATGTTCCAGGCACCGATCATGCAGCCGGCGTAGAAGTGGTCGCGCTCGTACCACCGGTTGTAGGCCACCTCGTGGCCCCGGTGGGGCTCGACGATCGTGACCAGGGCACCACCGAGGCGGACGGGCCGCTCCGAGGTCTTGCCGCTCCCGAGCTCCTGCACCTGATCCCCTGTCTCCGGCGCCGACGCCAGACCGCGAAAACGAGAACACGTTCTCGTTTCAGTGTGCCACCTCGGCACGGGTGCGCGCACTCCGGGCGTGGGACACTGGCCGCCATGACCTCCACGACCGGCGCCTCCGCCACCACCTTCGAGATCGCGATCGACGAGGGCGTGGCCCACCTCCGCCTGAACCGGCCCGACGCCTTCAACTCGATGACCCGCGAGTTCTGGGAGGAGCTCCCGGCCGCCGTGCGCGAGCTCGACGCGTCCGGCACCGTGCGAGCGCTGGTCATCTCCTCCACCGGCAAGCACTTCTGCGCCGGGATGGACCTCGCCGTGTTCACCGGCGGCAGCGATGCGGCGGGCGTCGGCAGCGACAAGGAGCTCGGTCGCCTCCGCGCCCGGCTCCGCGAGTCGGTGCTGCACCTCCAGGGCTCCTTCACCGCACTCGAGCAGGCCCGCTTCCCGGTGATCGCGGCCATCCAGGGCGGCTGCATCGGCGGTGCGGTCGACATGGTGTCGGCCTGCGACCTGCGCTACGCCAGCGCCGACGCCTTCTTCTGCGTGCAGGAGATCAACATCGGCATGACCG
>JAGQSL010000294.1 GCA_020439525.1 Acidimicrobiales bacterium
CCGGCGGCGGGAATCCGGCGACCCGAGATCGGCAGGGCAGCTCAGCTGCGCCACTCGCCGCTGCGGAGGCGGCGGATCCGATCGTCCATGGGCGGGTGGGTGGTGAAGAGGTTGCCGAACTGCACGCGACCACCGGCGAGCGGGTTGGCGATGTAGGCGCCGGCCTGGGCGGGCGGCACCATCGCCGGCACGGCCCGGGTGCCGCGGTCGAGCTTCTCGAGCGCCGAGGCCAGCGGCTCGCCGGTGCCGAGGAGTCGAGCACCCCGATGATCGGCCTCGTACTCCCGACTGCGGCTGAGCGCCATCTGCAGCACGCCGGCCGCCATGGGCGCCAAGATCGACAGGGCGAGCACGCCGATCACGTTGTCGTCGCGGTCGCGCCCGCCGCCGCCACCGAAGATGGCGCCGAAGCGGGCGATCGAGGCGAGCAGGGTGATGCCCATGGCGACCGCGGCGGCCACCGACGAGATCAGGATGTCGCGGTTGCGGACGTGGCTGACCTCGTGGGCCAGCACGCCCTGGAGCTCCTCCCACGTGAGCACGTCGAGGATGCCCTTGTTGACGCAGACGGCGGCGTTGGCCGGGTTGCGCCCGGTGGCGAAGGCGTTGGGCTGGGGGTCGGGCGAGACGTAGAGCCGCGGCATCGGGATGTCGGCGCGCTGGGCGAGGTCGGCCACGATCGCGTGGTAGCGGGGCATCTGCTCGGGCGTGACCTCGACGGCGCGAGCGGCCCGGATGGCCAGCTTGTCGGAGAACCAGTACGACCCGCCGACGAACGCCATGCCGAGGGTGAAGCCGATGATGGCCCCGGTGGTGCTCCCGAGGAGCCCGCCGAGGACCACGAGCAGGCCGCCGATGCCGGCGAGCAGGACCGCGGTCTTGAGGTTGTTCTTCATGGGCGGATGCGGGAGCGGGGTGGGGAGGTCGCTCCGGACGGCTCGAACGCTAGGGCGGCGCGCCGAAAGCGGAGCGAAGGCGCAGATAGGGACCGTCGATGCCATCCATTGAGAGAAACGATGGAGATGGCGTTGATCCATCGGCGCCATCTATCTACGGTGGGACCCGTCAGATCCCAACGACTCCGATGGAGCACCCCAACCATGGCTCAGGTCAACACCGAGATCCTCCCCTTCGAGACGACCGCCTTCCGCAACGGCGAGTTCGTCGACGTCAGCGACCAGGACGTCCGCGGAAAGTGGGCGATCTTCTTCTTCTACCCGGCCGACTTCACCTTCGTCTGCCCCACCGAGCTCGGCGACCTCGCCGACCACTACGAGGAGCTGAAGGGCCTGGGCGTCGAGGTGTACAGCGTCTCGACCGACACCCACTTCGTCCACAAGGCGTGGCACGACGCGTCCGACACCATCGGCAAGATCACCTACACGATGCTGGGCGACGCCAACGGCACCATCACCAACAACTTCGGCGTGATGCGCCCCGGCGCCGGCCTCGCCGACCGGGCCACCTTCCTGGTCGATCCCGACGGGATCGTCCAGTTCATGGAGATCACCGCCGAGGGCATCGGCCGCAACGCCGCCGAGCTCGTCCGCAAGGTCAAGGCCGCCATCTACGTCCGCGAGCACCCGGGCGAGGTGTGCCCGGCCAAGTGGGAAGAGGGCGCCGAGACCC
>JAGQSL010000295.1 GCA_020439525.1 Acidimicrobiales bacterium
CCGTGGCCCACGAGCGAGCTCGACGGGTTGCAGTAGCGCGCCGCCATCCCGGCGGCGACGTCGGCGGCGCCCACGGCCACGTCCATCCGCTCGATGGCGGTGAACGGCGCGCCCAGCCCCGCGCTGTCGTACTGCCACAGCCCGATCCCCGGGTGCCAGAACGCCCGCTTGTAGGGCGTCGACGGGTCGCGGAACGCGTACAGGCCGTAGTTCGCCGACCGGTTCGAGGTCGTGGCGAACACCCCGTTCCACTCGTCGTAGCGCGACATCGCCATCGGCGACGGCGCGGTGGCCGCGCTGGTCGCGCTCGAGGTCTCCTTGAAGACCGGTACCACGACGAGCGCGCTCAGGCCGTCGTCGCTCAACGAGCACGGCCGGGCCGTGGCCGCCGACGCCGCCCGGATGGCCGCCCACGGCGCCCGTCCGACGTAGCGGTTGGTGGTGGCGCTCGTGCCGGCCACCTCGGTCGAGGAGGTGCCCTCGTCGGCCGGTGCCCCGTCGGCCGGCGCCGGGCCGTCGGCCCCGCCCACCGGGACGCCGTCGGTGAAGCCCGCCGGGAGGTCGGGGCCCCCGCCGGTCCGGGCCGCCGCGGGGCTCGGCGACCCCGTGGCCGCCGCGAGGAGGCCGAGGAGGCACAGCAGCACGGCGGGGACAGCGGGGCGGTGGCGCACGGGCGCTCCTTCCGGGTCGCCGTGGGTGGGCGAGCCCGGCCGACGAGGCTAGGGCACGTCGCCCTCGGTGGCGGGGAGGCCTCGCGGCGCGGTCGGCCGCACGAGCACCGTGCCGTGCGAGGTGCGCACGGCGTCCACGAGCCGCTCGCCCGGCCTCACCTCGGCGCCGTCCCACACCACGCAGCGCTCCAGGACCGCACCGCGACCGAGCCGGGCCCGCCCGTCGACCACCGACCGGCCGCCCGACGCCGCCAGGTTGGCGGCGAGGTAGTCCGCCGGGGTGCCGCAGTCGACGAAGGGCACCGTCGCCTCGACCACATCGAGCTCGCCGGCCGCGAGCGCGGCGCGCCAGGCCACCTCGTAGAGCCCGCTCGGCACGGCCCGCAGCGCCGCCACCGCGCCCGCGGGGAGGAGCGCCACCCCGCAGTACCGGAGGTCGCCGAAGTCACCCCGCGCCGGGTCGCGCACGCAGAGGAGGCGGTGGCGCACGCCGTCCCAGCCCGCGACGAGCCGCTCGACGGCGTCGACGATGCCCGGGCCCAGCCAGGCGTCGGCGTTGGTCACGAGCACCGGGCGCCCGTCGATCCAGGGTGCGAGCGCCCCGAGCGCGCCGGCGGTCCCCAGCGCTTCGGGCTCCTCGCGCGAACGGTGGACGGCGTCGCCGTGCGTGGCGGCGAGGTGGGCCTCGAGCTGGTCGGCACCGTGGTGCAGGTTCACCGCGACCTCGCCCACGCACCCCGCCACCCGGGCCAGCGCCAGGTCGACGAGCGGGACCGCACCGACGGGGCAGAGGGCCTTGGGGCGCCAGCGGCTGAGCGGCGAGAGGCGGCTGCCCGCGCCGGCGGCCAGCACCACGCCCGCGAGCTCGTCGGTCACCCCACCAGTGTGTCGGCGGCGGCGGCCTCCGAGCGGGCACCGGTATCCTCCCGCCCATGTCCGGCCGGTACGCGTTCTCCCTCCCCGACCCCCGCCAGCGAGACGGGTGGTTCCGGATCGGGACCGTCGACGTCACCACCACCGCGCTCATCGTCGGCGTCGGCGCCCTCTCGATGGTGCTGTACGCCATCAGCCCCGACATCCCCTACTGGGGCGTGTTCGCCACCAGCCTCGTGCGCGACGGCGAGGTCTGGCGGCTCGTCACCTGGCCGCTGGTGGGCTACCCCAGCCTGTGGGAGCTGATCGGCCTGGCCGTCTTCTGGTACTTCGGCCACCAGGTGGAGGATCGCATCGGCCGCAAGCCCTACACGTGGCTCGTGCTGGCCATGACGGTCCTCCCGGCCCTGGTCGTGACCGCCATCGGCGCGGGGAACGACTCGTTCGACCGCTGGGACGCGGCCACCGCCGGCGTCTCGCTGCTGTCGCTCGCGTTCCTCACCGTGTTCGCCCTCGAGAACCCCGGTGCCCGCACGATGTTCTTCGGCATCCCGTTCTGGATCGTGGCCGCCGCGTTCGTCGGCATCGCGGTGCTCTCCGCGGTGGGCGCTCGCGCGTGGGGGACGCTCTGGCTGATGCTGCTGGTCATCGCCGTGGGCTGCCTGGGGGCACGCCAGCGGGGCATGCTCGGCGACGTGCTGGGGTTCGTGCCGGTGGTCCCCTGGCTGGCGGGACCGCCCCCGTCGCCCTATGGCGAGATCGGCTCGGCTCGGCCGCGCGCCCGCAAGCGGGGGCGCACCAAGGGGACGGGCACCGGCCCCTCGGTCGTGCAGGGCCCGTGGGGCGCCCCGACGAGCGGGCCGACGCCGCTCGAGCAGGCCGAGCTCGACGTGCTGCTCGACCGCATCAGCGAGGGAGGCCTGGACTCGCTCTCCAAGCAGGAGCGAACCCGGCTCGAGGAGCTGAGCCGTCGCTTCCGCGACTCCTGACCTCACGCCAGAGTGGCCGCCCCGGCGACGATCGGGGCATGCTCTCCCCATGACCACCGTGATTCAGGGCATCGCCGGGCTCAAGGAGCTCGTCGGCCAGCACCTCGGCTACTCCGACTACCTCGAGATCACCCAGGAGCGGGTGAACACCTTCGCCGACGCGACGGGCGACCACCAGTGGATCCACGTCGATCCCGAGAAGGCCAAGGCGGAGAGCCCCTTCGGCGGCCCCATCGCCCACGGCTACCTCACCCTCTCGCTCGGGCCCGTGCTCGCCCCGCAGGTGATGCGGGTCGAGGGCATCAAGATGGGCGTCAACTACGGCTGCGAGAAGGTGCGCTTCCCCTCCCCCGTGCCCGTCGGCGCCAAGCTCCGCCTCGGGGCCGAGCTGACCAAGGTGGACGACATCCCCGGCGGCGCCCAGGTGTACATGACCTTCACCTTCGAGTGCGAGGGCGCGGCCAAGCCCTCCTGCGTCAGCGAGATCATCTTCCGCTACTACGAGTGAGCCGGCGTCAGGCGACGGCGACGTCGAACGCCTGACCCACCAGCCACGAGATCGCCATGGCGGCCAGGCCGCCCAGCAGCACGCGGACGGCGGGGCGCAGCAGCGGCGCCCCGCCCAGGCGCGCCCCGAGGGCGCCCAGCGCGCCCAGACCCACCAGCGTCGAGGCCACCACGGCGGCGATCCGGACGCTGGCGCCGGCGGCGAGCACCACGAGGATGGGCAACAGCGAGCCGATGGCGAACGACGCCGCCGACACCGTCGCCGCCTGGAGCGGACGGGCCAGGTCGGTGGGGTCGATGCCGAGCTCGTCGCGTGCGTGCGCGGTCAGGGCGTCGTGGGCGGTGAGGGACTCGGCCACCTGGCGAGCGAGCGCCGGGTCGAGGCCGCGCCGGACGTAGATCCCGGTCAGCTCGGCGAGCTCGGCGCGCGGGATGGTGCGGAGCTCCTCGGCCTCGGTGGCCAGGTCGGCCTGCTCGGCGTCTCGCTGCGAGGAGACCGAGCTGTACTCGCCGATCGCCATCGAGCCCGCCCCCGCGACGAGGGCCGCCACCCCGGTGGCGAGCAGGACCGACCGCCCGGCCGACGCCGACGCCACGCCGACGAGCAGGCTGGCGGTGGACAGCAGGCCGTCGTTGGCGCCGAGCACCCCGGCGCGGAGCCAGGCGGCGCGATGGCCGGCGTGCTCCTCGGTGTGGTGGCGCCCCATGGCCCGCCGGCGGCCCGAGCGGTCCGGGAGCAGGGCGGTGCGGGGAGGCGACGAGGGGGCGGGAGCCCGGTCGGGTGCGACGGCCATGGCCCCATCGTGGCGCGCCCGGCTCGGGTTCCCCCTGCTGATCTGGAGGCGATCGGCCGGTCTTCAGAGGGACGTGAGGGGACCTGAACGAGGTGGGCGCGGGCGATTTCGAGGCGTCGAGGGGGCACCGGTAGGTTCGCCCGATGCTCACGTGGAACCTGGGCGACCTCTTCGAGGCGGTGGCCGATGCGGTGCCCGAGCGCACGGCGACGGTCGCGGGCGGGGTGCGGCTGACGTTCCGCGAGCTCGACGATCGGTCCGATCGCCTGGCCCGGGTCCTCGCCGAGCGCGGCGTCGGTGCGGGAGATCACGTGGCGCTCGCCATGCGCAACGGGCACGAGTACCTCGAGGCGATGCTCGCCTGCTTCAAGCAGCGCGCCGTGCCGATCAACGTGAACACCCGCTACACCGTGGCCGAGCTGGCCCACCTCCTCGCGGACGCGGACGTCGTGCTGGCGGTGCACGACGCCGACCTCGCCGAGCGGATCGTCGAGGCCGCACCCGGCGCCGCCCGCCTCGAGCGGGGCCCGGCCTACGAGGCCGCGCTCGCGGCGGCCCCTTCCGGTCGGCTCGACGTGGCCCGCTCCGGCGACGACCGCTACGTGCTCTACACCGGCGGCACCACCGGGATGCCCCGCGGCGTGGTCTGGCGCCACGAGGACCTGCTCTTCGCCGCGCTCGGCGGCGGCAACCCGGGCGGCGACCCCGTCGAGCGCCCCGAGGAGGTGGTCGCCCACGCCCGGCGCGGTCGCACCCGCTGCCTCCCCGCCTCGCCCTTCACCCACGGCACCGCCCACTGGACGGCGCTCTCGACGCTGCTCAACGGCGGCACCGTGATCGTCGACACGCACGCCACCTTCGACGCCGCCCACCTCTGGGACCTCGCCGACCGCGAGCGGGCCACGGTGCTCGTCATCGTGGGCGACGCGTTCGCCCGCCCGCTCGCCGACGCCCTCGCCGCCGAGCCCGAGCGGTGGCCGCTCGACGACCTCCTCGTGGTGCTCTCCGGCGGCGCCGTGCTGTCACCGGTCGTGCGCGACGCCCTGCTGGGCCACCTCCCGTGGGTCGTGGTGGTCGACGGCTACGGGACCT
>JAGQSL010000296.1:0-197 GCA_020439525.1 Acidimicrobiales bacterium
CGGTCCTGCAGCGCGGCGTGGAGGCGGATCAGCGCCACCTTGAAGATGTCGGCGGCCAGGCCCTGGATGCCGGCGTTCATCGCCTGGCGCTCACCCGCCTGCTTGATCTGGCGGTTCGGCGACGAGAGCTCGGGGATGGGGCGCTTGCGACCGAAGAGCGTCTCGGTGTAGCCGCGCTCGCGAGCTTCGTCGACGGT
>JAGQSL010000296.1:214-17233 GCA_020439525.1 Acidimicrobiales bacterium
TGTACGCCTTCACCGCCGGGAAGGCGACGAAGTAGGCATCGAGGATCTGCGCCGCCTCGGACCGTTCGATGTTCAGCCGCTGGGCGAGCCCGTAGGCCTCCATCCCGTAGGCGAGCCCGTAGGAGACCATCTTGGCCTTGGCTCGCTGGGCGCCGTCGACGTCGGCGGGCTCGACGTGGAACACCCGGGCGGCCGTGGCCGTGTGGATGTCGTCGCCGGCCTCGAACGCCGCGATCAGGCCCGGATCCTCGGCCAGGTGGGCGATGCAGCGCAGCTCGATCTGGTTGTAGTCGGCGACGAGGAGCTCGAACCCGGGCGCCGGCACGAACGCCTTGCGGAACTGCTTGCCCTCCTCGGAGCGCACGGGGATGTTGTGGAGGTTGGGCGCGTCGGACGAGAGCCGGCCGGTGCGGGCGACGGTCTGGTTGAAGGTGGCGTGGATGCGCCCGTCGTCCGCGATCTCGGCCAGCAGGCCGGTGCCGTAGGTGCTGCGGAGCTTCTCCACCTCCCGGTAGCGCAGGAGGTGCTCGATGATCGGGTGCTCGCCCAGGAGCTTCTCGAGCGACTGGGCGTCGGTGCTGTAGCCGGTCTTGGTCTTCTTGGTGGGCGTGAGGCCGAGCTTGTCGAATAGGATCGTGCGCAGCTGCGGGGTGGAGTTCACGTTGAACTCCTCGCCGGCGTCGGCCTGGATGGCCTCGGCGAGGTCGCGCACCTCGGCGGTGAGGCGCTCGTTGAGCCCCTCGAGCTCGCCCCGGTCGACGCCGACGCCGACGTGCTCCATCTCGGCCAGCACGGCCACGAGGGGCGTCTCGATGTCGTCGTGGAGCGCCCGCATGCCGTTGGCGTCGAGCGAGGCGACCATGGGCTCGATCAACCGGTCGACCGCCAGCGCGCGCCGGGCCGCGAGCAGGCCGACGTCGACGGCATCGCCGCCGAGGTCGAGCTGGCCCGCCGGCGCCTCGGTGCCCGCCGGGAGCTCGAGGTGCGCGTAGCGGGCCAGCACGTCCTCGATCGAGTAGCGGCTCTCGGCCGGGTCGAGCAGGTACGCGGCGAGGGTCGTGTCGATGGCGACCGTGGGCAGGGGGCGGGCGTCGTCGACCGTGAGGAGGCTGCGGAGGATCGGCTTGGCCGGGTGGGCCGCCATGCCGCGGGCGCCGAGGGCGGCGTGCAGCGCGTCGCCGACCGCCGCATCGGCGAGCACCTCCGCCGGCAGCCAGGCGACCTCGGCCGCCGCCGGATCGATCACGACGGCGAGGCCCTCGAGCGGGTCGCGGCCTTCGGTCCCGTCCCACGTGGCGGCCACGGCGAGCGGCCCGCGGCCCTGTTCGGCGGCGGCGAGCAGCTCCACCGCCCGCGCCGCGTCGCCCACGTGCTCGACCTCGGCCTCGAGCACGTCGTTGCCGGTGGGCAGGTCGCCGAGGTCGGCCTCGAGCGCTTCGGCCAGCCGGTCGTAGAGCGTGCGGAACTCGAGGAAGTCGAAGAGGCGGTGCACCTCCTCGGTGTCGGGCTTGGGTCGGCCCAGGTCGTCGAGGCCGATCTCGAGCTCGACGTCGCGCCGCAGCACCATCAGCTCGGCGTTGCGCCGAGCCTGCGCCTCGTTGGCCTCGAGGTTCTCGCGCAGCTTGGGGGTCTGGTCCTCGGTGTGCTCGAAGATGCCGTCGAGCCCGCCGTACGCGTTGATGAGCTTGGCCGCCGTCTTCTCGCCCACCCCCGGGATGCCCGGCAGGTTGTCGCTGGGGTCGCCGCGCAGGGCCGCGTAGTGCACGTAGTCGCGCGGGTGCACGCCGGTGCGCTCGAGGATGCCCGCCTCGTCGTAGAGGGCGTAGTCCGACACGCCGCGCTTGTTGTAGACGACCTTGACGTGCGGGTCCTCGACGAGCTGGTAGCTGTCGCGGTCGCCCGTGACGATCAGCACGTCGTCGCCGCGCTCCTTGGCCTGGGTGGCGAGGGTGGCGATGATGTCGTCGGCCTCGACCCCGGACTTCTCGATGGCGGGGACGCCCAGGGTGTCGACGACCTGGCGCACCAGGCCGAGCTGCTGGCGCAAGATGTCGGGCGCGGCATCGCGGTTGGCCTTGTACTCGGCGTTCGCCTCGTGGCGGAACGTCGGCTCGGGCCGGTCGAACGCGACGGCGATGGCATCGGGCTTGTGGTCGCGGACGAGGTTGATGAACATCGACGTGAACCCGAACACGGCGTTGGTCACCTGCCCCGATGCCGTGACCAGGTCGGTCGGCAGCGCGTGGAACGCCCGGTACGCGAGCGAGTTGCCGTCGATGAGCATGAACCGCATGGCGCCGATCGTACGGGGTGGGTCCGACGTCGTGGCTCCGAGCGGCGCCTGGGGCCGGCTGCCCCGCGTGGATCGACGATGGTGGGCCCAACGCCGCTCTCGTTGCCCGATCGCGGGCAAAGTCCTTGCCTTCGACGCCGCTGGACGCCACCATCGCCGACCGTGGAGGAGCACGACCCGCTCGACGCCATCGTCGAGCGCCTGACCCGGACGACCGCCCTGCCGGCCGCGCTGGCCCGCCGGGTGGTCGCCGACGTCGTCGACGCCCTCGCCGAGCCCGTCGACGAGGTGGTCCGCCGCCGCCACCGCGAGCTCCAGGCGCGCGGCATGGCGAACGCCGAGATCTTCGACCGCATCGTCGAGGAGCTCCGGGTGCGACCCGTCGCCGCCCCTCCGCTCACGGTGCGGCAGGTCCGTCGCACGATCTACGGATAGGAGACCGCCGTGTGCGGCATCGTCGGCTACGTCGGGCGCCAGCCCGCCGCCCCCCTGCTCTTCGAGGGCCTCCAGCAGCTCGAGTACCGCGGCTACGACTCCGCCGGGGTCGCGCTCGTCGGGAGCTCCCGGTTGCGCATCCACAAGGCCGCCGGCCGCGTCGGCGTGGTCGCGGCGGCGGCACCGAAGCGCCTCTCGGGGCGCACCGGGATCGGCCACACCCGGTGGGCCACCCACGGCGAGCCGACCGACGCGAACGCCCACCCCCACACCGATGCCGCCGGCGAGATCGCCGTCGTCCACAACGGCATCATCGAGAACGCCGCCGAGCTGCGCGCCACCCGCCTCGCCGACGTGGCCTTCCGATCCGAGACCGACACCGAGGTGCTCGCCCACCTGATCGCCGCCCAGCCCGAGGGAGAGCTCGCCGAGCGGGTCCGCCTGGCCCTGCTCGAGGTCGAGGGGGCCTACGGCGTCGCGGTGGTGGGCGTCGGCGAGCCCGATCGCATCGTGGTGGCCCGCAACGGGAGCCCCGTGCTGCTCGCCGTCGGCGAGCACGAGATGTTCGTGGCCTCCGATGCGGCGGCGGTGATCCGCCACACCGACCAGATCGTCCACCTCGACGATCGGGAGCTCGCCGTCGTCACCGCCGAGGGCTACCGCACCTCCACGCTCGAGGCCGAGCCGACCGACCGGCAGCCCGTGCGAGCCCGTCTCGTGGCGACCGCGTTCGACAAGGCCGGGCACCGGGACCACATGCACAAGGAGATCCACGAGCAGCCCGTCGCCGTCGAGCGGGCGCTGCGGGGCCGCCTCGACCACCGCCACTCGACGAGCCACCTCGGCGGCCTGCACCTGGCCCCCCGCGACGTGCTGGGGCTGCGCCGGGTGAAGGTGCTTGGGTGCGGCTCGGCGCACTACGCGGGCATGGCCGGCGCGCTGCAGATCGAGGCGCTGGCGCGCATCCCCGCCGATGCCGAGGTGGCCTCGGAGTTCCGGTACCGGAACCCCATCGTCGAGCCCGACACCCTCTACGTCGCCGTGAGCCAGTCCGGGGAGACCTTCGACACCTTGGCGGCGGTGCAGGAGGTGCAGCGCAAGGGCGGCACCGTCATCGGCATCGTGAACACGGCCGGGAGCAGCATCGCCCGAGCGTGCGAGACGGGCATCTACCTGCACGCCGGCCCGGAGGTGTCGGTCACGTCGACCAAGACGTTCACGTCGACCGGCGTCGCCTTCGCGCTGCTCGGGCTCCTGCTCGGGCGCACCCGGGACCTCGGGCCGGCCGACGGCCGGCGGTTGATCGCCGGGCTGGAGGCGCTCCCCGGGCACCTCGCCACCGTCCTCGAGGCCGAGGACGAGATCACGCGACTGGCCGGGCTGCTCGCCGACGCTCCCGGTGCGTTCTACGTCGGGCGCGTGCGCGGCCACCACGTGGCCCTGGAGGGGGCGCAGAAGCTGAAGGAGGTGTCGTACGTGCACGCCGAGGCGTACCCGGGCGCCGAGCTCAAGCACGGGCCCCTCGCCCTGGTCAGCGAGGCTCACCCGACCGTCGTCGTGATCCCCGACGACGACCTGTGGGACAAGAACGTCGGCACCATCGCGGAGATCCGCGCGCGGCGGGGGCCGGTGCTGGCGGTGACCGACGCCGACGACGACGTGCCGGGCGCCACGGCCACGATCCGCGTGCCGCGCACCGAGCCGGAGCTGGCGCCGCTGCTGCTCGGTGTCCCGCTGCAGCTGCTCGCGTACCACGCGGCGCGCCGACTCGAGCGCGACATCGACCAGCCGCGGAACCTGGCCAAGTCGGTGACGGTCGAGTAGCCGCGCCCCACCGGGTCTGATCGCCGCACGGTCCGGGGTACCCGAGGCCATCCCCCGTCCCCCGGACCTGAGGAGCACCCGATGGCCACCACCCACCCCGACCGAACCGACCAGCGCACCCACGGCACCGAGTCCGTCGCCGTCCGGGAGGACCGCCGAGCCTCCTCGGGCCTGCGCGTGTTCCAGATCCTCGCCGCCCTCGGCGGCGCCGCCCTCTTCGCCCTCGGCCTCTTCGCCGTCTTCCAGGTGGACTTCGGCGACGGCTGGCTGCGGACGACCGGCGACGTGGCCGGCTTCGGCTTCAGCTCGGTGGCTGCGGTCGCCGCCCTCGTGCTGGGCGGGCTGATCCTGGTGTCGGCCCTCGCCGATCAGGACCGGGGCGCCACCAGCCTCGCTGGCCTGCTCACGTTGGCCGCCGGCATCGTCGGCTTCATCGTCCAGGACAACGCCGAGACCGACATCGAGGTCGACGGGCGCGCGGCCACGCTGTTCGTGGCGATCGGTGCCGCCGTGTTCGTGCTGGCGCTCGTCCCGTGGTGGAGCCGCCGCCGCACGACGGTCGTGGACCGTCGCGTCGACGCCTACTGAGCGGGGGCCAGCTCCCCGTCGAGCACCCGCTGGGCCACGGCCTTCATGGTCTGGCGCTCGGCCATCGCCGTCTTCTGGATGAACGAGAAGGCGGCGGCCTCGGTCAGCCCGGCCTGGTCCATCAGCTGCCCCTTGGCCCGATCGACGGTCTTGCGGGTCTCGAGCTGGTCGGACAGCGAGGTGGCCTGGTCGTGCAGGGCCTTGAGCTCCTGGAACCGCCCGAGGGCCACCTCGATGGCCGGGAACAGGTCGGCCTTCTGGAACGGCTTCACGAGGTACGCCAACGCCCCGGCGTCACGGGCCCGTTCGATCAGGTCGCGCTGGCTGAACGCGGTGAGGATCAGCACGGCCGCACGGCGCTCGCCGGCGATCTCCCGAGCGGCGGAGAGCCCGTCGAGCCCTGGCATCTTGATGTCGAGGATGGCCACGTCGGGCTGGTGCTCGCGCACCAGCTCCACGGCCTCGTCGCCGCGACCCGTCTCGGCGACGACCTCGTAGCCCTCCTCCTCGAGGGTCTCCTTGAGGTCGAGGCGGATGATGGCCTCGTCTTCTGCGATCACGACACGGGTGGGCACCGTTGCTCTCCAGTGTTGGGGGTGGTCAGGTGGCGGCGACGAGCCGGTCGAGCAGGTCGTCCTGGGCCTGCTCGAGCTGCGCGAGCTGCTCGGCCAGGTCGGCGTGGTGGCGGCGCATGGCATCGGCGTGGCGCTCGGCCTCGCGGTGCTCCTGCTGGGCGATCGGCGTCTCGGAGACCAGAGCGCGCAACCGCGCCTCGTCGGCCTCCTCGGCCAGGTGCTGCAGCTGCTCGGCGGCGACCGCGAGGTCACGCTCGACCGCCTTGCGGCGGTCGGTCACGTCTCGAAGACGCCGTTCGATCAGGGCGCGGCCCACGGCCGGGAGTCTACGCAGGGCGCGCGTCGGCTCCGGCCACCCCGCTGCTGGCCCGGACGAGAGCCGGCCGGTACCGTCCGCCGACGTGACCGATCCCGCCGCCGCACCCCGCTGGACCGACGTCACCGCGGAGCGGGCGGCGATCGAGAACTGGCACGAGGCGTACCTCCCCGAGCCCACCGAGGCGCAGCGAGACCGCATCGCCGAGCTGAACGGGCGCGATGGCTACCACCTCCACCCTCGGGCGTACGTGGCCGACGGGGCCCGGGTCATCGCCGACCGCCTCACCATGGGCGAGCACTCGACCATCGCCTCGGGCTGCACCATCCGGGGCGACATCGCCATCGGCGCCCACACCGCCTTCAACGCGGGCTCGGCCACGATCGGGAAGGTGACCCTGGGCGACGGGGTGCGCATCGCCTCCTACGCCGTGCTGGTCGGCGAGAACCACGGGATCGACGACCTCGAGCTGCCGATCGCCATCCAGCCGCTGCAGACCGAGGGCATCGAGGTCGGCGACGACGTGTGGATCGGGGCCAACGCCACGATCGTGGACGGCGTCCGCGTCGGGTCCCACAGCGTGATCGCCGCCGGCGCAGTGGTCACCGGCGACGTGCCCGAGTGGGCGATCGTCGGCGGCGTGCCGGCGAGGGTGATCCGCGACCGGCGCGACCCGAAGGGCGAGCGCCGACGTCGGCCCACGCTGGAGCGCTACGCCGCCATGGTGGCCGAGCAGTGGCCCGCCGTGCTCGAGCGCTGCGCCACCACCCACGAGGGCGAGGCCACCTACGTCGACGTGCCGGGCCACGTCTGGGGGCCGCGGCCGCTCAACGACGCCATCGAGATCGCCGGCGCCTTCGGCGAGGTTCCATCGGCCGCCCCGCGCGACGAGCTGGTGGCCCGCATCCAGGCCATGCAGGACCCGGCGACCGGGATGTTCGTGGACCCTCGGGTGGGGCCGGCCGACGATCCGCTCGGCTTCACCGAGCGCGAGTGGGACCTCTACGGGGTGCTCTCCTGCGGCTACGCCCTCGACGTCTTGGGCGCCGGCCCCGCCCACCCGATCCACGCCGTCGAGGCCTGCGGAGCCGACGAGCTCCAACGCCGCCTCGACGAGCTGGAGTGGACCTGGTTCGCGTGGCCGTCGGGCTCGTGGATCGACGGGTTCGCCACCGCAGCGCACCTCAACCGCCGCCACCACGGATCGCCCCGGGCCCACGAGGTCCTGTGGGGGTGGCTCGCCGCCCACGTCGATCCGGCGAGCGGCATGTGGGGCGTCCGCCTCGCCCCCGAGGGCGGTTGGGACCCGCGCTGGCTGATGGCCGTGAACGGCTGGTACCGCCTCGTGCGTGGCACCTACGCCCAGTTCGACGTGCCGGTCCCCTACCCCGAGCGCGCCCTCGACACGGTGCTCGCCCACGCGTGGGACCACGGGTGGTTCGAGCAGGAGGAGCGCAACGCCTGCAACGTGCTCGACATCGTCCACCCCCTCTGGCTCCTCGGCCGCCAGACCGATCACCGGGCCGCCGAGGTGCGCGACGGCGCCGCCCGCATCCTCGGCGCCGCGGTCGCCGACTGGCAGGACGGCCGCGGCATGCCGTGGCAGGTGGGCCGCGACGAGCCCGGCCTCCAGGGCACCGAGATGTGGCTCTCGATCGTGCGCCTGGCGGCCGACGCGCTGGGCGAGTCCGACGGCCTCCCGTGGACGCCACGGGGCGTGCACCGCCTCGAGCCCGCCGATCAGCTCGCCGGCGGCCCCGCGCCGAGCTGATCGCGGCGAGCAGCCATCGCGCCGCGCCACGATGGGGCGATGCCCCGCACCACGCCCTCGCCCGCCGCGGCCGTCGACCGGGCCAGGATCCTGGCGTTCCGATGGGCTCGCCACCAGCTCGACCGCTCGCCTGGCTCGGCCGATGCGTCCACGCTCGACGTCGACCTCCTCGACGCGGGGGTGCAGGACACCGGGCCCGACGGCTCGGCCTGGGCGCTGGCCCTGCGGGGCCTCGATCCCACGCCGGAGACCAGCGAGCGGCTCGCCCTCGCCTGGACCCTGCGGGGCGCCCCGCACGCCTACCGGCGGGCCGACCTCGGCGCGATCGCCGTGGCCACCGCACCCTGGGGCGAAGCCGATGCCGCCAAGCGGATCTTCGACGCATCGAAGCCGCTGCGAGCCGCGGACATCGACGTCCTCGACGCGCTGCGGACCCTCGCCGACCTCCTGCGCGACCTCGCCGCCCGGCCCATCGTGAAGGGCGACGCCTCGGGGCGGCTCAACGCCCTGCTCCCCGACCCGTTCCTGCGCGACTGCCGCCCCTGCAAGGCACGTCACATCTACGAGCTGCCGTTCCGGCTGGCCACGCTCCAAGCGGGCCTCGAGCTGCGCGCGGGCACGTCACCGCCGGTGCTCGAACGGGTACCGGGGCTGGTGCCCAACCGCCTGACCCACCTCGCCGACGACGCCGACCCGCGCGTCGACGTCATCCGGTGCGCGCTGCGCTTCTGGGGACCGGCGACCCCGAAGGAGGTGGCCGCCCTGCTCGACGTGCCCGCCAAGGACGTGCGGGCCCGCTGGCCCGAGGACGCCGTCGAGGTGGCCATCGAGGACGCCGAGGGCCGGGCGGGCGCGTCGGTCCTCGCCGAGGACCTCGAGGCGCTCGTCGAGGCCGGCGGCGCGCCCGCCCCTGGCGAGCTGCGCCTGCTCGGCCCCTACGACCCGTACCTCCAGGGGCGCGACCGCGACGTCCTCGTGGCCGACCCCGATCGGCGCCGCGCCCTCTGGCCGGTGCTCGGTCGCCCCGGAGCGATCGCCGTCGACGGTCGCGTCGTGGGCCTCTGGCGGCCGCGCACGGCCAAGGGCGCCCTGACGCTGCGCGTCGAGGAGTGGGACGACCTGGGCGGCCATCGGGAGGCGCTCGACGAGCAGGGCGAGCGCCTGGCCCGCCATCGCGACGGCACCTACGCCGGCTGCGTGCCGATGGACGCGACGTGACCGGGCCCGAGGTCGACGGGTGGGGGATCCAAGCGGGCTACCACGATGTGTGGGGCGGCTGGAAGGAGCCCGGGCCCGAGGTGACCACCGCCCTGCGCCGGGCGATGGGCGCGGCCGAGGACGATCCCGCCGCGACGCCGCCCGACGGCCCCCGCTTCCTCACCGCGCCGGCGGGCCGGACCCAGGAGGTGGGCGTCGACGAGCCGGGGTGGCTGACCCTCGAGGACGGCACCCAGGTCCACGTGCGACACCACCTCCCCGCCGAGCTGCCGCTCGGCGTCCACCGCTTCGAGGGCGAGCGCGGCCGGTCGGCACCGAACGTGGCCCACGTGCTCGTGCGCCCCGGCACCGCCGCCCGCCCACCGTCGGGACGGCGCTGGGGCATCACCGCCCAGCTCTACGCGGCGCGGTCGCGTGCCAGCTGGGGCGTGGGCGACCTGGGCGACCTCGCTCGGCTCGCCCGCTGGGCTCGCGCCCAGGGCGCATCGACCATCGGCCTCAACCCGCTCCACGCCCCCTCCCCGGGCGGACCGCCACCCAACAGCCCCTACTCGCCGAGCACCCGGCGCTGGCACGACCCGCTCTACCTCGACGTGCCCGCCCTCCTCGCCGCCGACCCCGGTGCGGCCGACGAGCTCGGCGAGCGCCCGGAGGCCACCGCCGCCCGGCTGCGCCTGCCCCGCATCGACCGAGGCGCCAGCTGGGCGGCCAAGCGCGACGCCCTCGAGGTGCTCTGGGCCCGCCAGCGCAGCCGGCGACCGGCCGGCCTCGACGCCTACGAGGCGGAGCACGGAGCTGCCCTGCGCCTCTGGGCCACCTACGGCGCGCTCGCCGAGCAGCACGGGCCGAGCTGGCACCGATGGCCGGCCGCGCTGCAGCGAGCCACGACGCCCGAGGTCGGGCGCTTCGCCGACGACCACGCCGATCGGGTGGCGTTCTGGTCGTGGGTGCAGTGGCTCGTCGACGAGCAGCTGGCGGCGAGCGGCGCGGCCGAGCTCGTGGTCACCGACCTCGCCGTCGGGTTCGCCCCCGATGGCTTCGACGCCTGGCAGTGGCAGGACCTCCTCGCGCCGGGATGTCGCATCGGCGCCCCGCCCGACCTCCTCGGCCCCGACGGCCAGGACTGGGGGCTCCCGCCGTTCGTGCCCTGGAAGCTGCGCGCTGTCGGCTATCGGCCCCTGCTCGACACGTTGCACGCCAACCTGCGCCACACGGCCGGGCTTCGCATCGACCACGTGATGGGGCTCCTGCGCCTCTTCTGGATCCCGCCCGATCACGGCGCCACCGAGGGGGCCTACGTCGCCTGGCCGGGCACGGAGCTGGTCGACCTGGTGGCCACCGCCAGCGCCCAGGCCGGCTCGTTCGTGGTCGGCGAGGACCTCGGGACCGTGGAGCCCGGCGTGCGCGAGCTGCTGCGCGACCGGGGGCTCCTCTCGACGCGGCTGCTGTGGTTCGAGGACGAGCCGCCCGACGCGTGGCCCGAGCAGGCCATGGCGGCGATCACCACCCACGACCTGCCGACGATCGCCGGCGTGTGGACCGGCGTGGACCTCGCCGGCCAGCGGGCCGCAGGCGTGACCGTCCCGGCTGACGGCGACGAGGCGTTCCGCGACCGGCTGCGCCGCGCCGCCTCCTGTGACGATGCGGCACCGGTGGACGAGGTCGCGGTGGGCGCGCACGCCCGCCTCGCGCAGGCCCCCTCGGTGCTCGCGACGGCGGCGCTCGACGACCTGGTGGGCGCCGAGCACCGCCCGAACGTCCCCGGCACCATCGACGAGCACCCCAACTGGCGGATCCCGCTCCCCGTTCCGCTCGACGAGCTGGCCGAGCTGCCCCTCGCCCGGCGGATCGCCGATAGCTTGCGCTCCGCTCGACCGCTCGATGGAGGTGATCGTGGGCACTGAGCGCTTCGAGGGCTTCGGCCCGAGGCTGTACGAGTTCTTCGAGGACCTCGAGGACCACAACGACCGCGAGTGGTTCGCCGAGCACCGCCCGACCTACCTCGACGACGTGAAGGCGCCGATCGAGGCGCTGCTGGCCGAGGTCGAGGCCGAGCGGGGCCGGGGCAAGGCGTTCCGCATCAACCGCGACATCCGCTTCAGCAAGGACAAGGCGCCCTACAAGACCCAGCAGGGCGCCACCATCGACCGAGCCGGGCGCGGGATGCTCTACCTCCACGTCAGCGCCGACGGCCTGATGGCGGGCTCCGGAGCACCCCACCTCGATGCCACCCAGCTCGCCCGGTACCGCGAGGCGGTCGCCGGCGATGCGGGCGAGGAGCTCGCCGCCATCGTCGCCGCGCTGCGCAAGGGAGGCTTCACCGTGGGCACCCTGGGCGGCGACGGGCTCACCGAGGAGGGCGACCTCAAGCGGGTGCCCAAGCCCTACGACGCCAGCCACCCCCGGGCCGACCTGCTCCGGTTCAAGAAGCTGGTGGCCGCCCGCTGGTGGGATCGACCGTCGTGGATCACCAGCCGGCGGGCCCTCACCGAGGTGGCGAAGGCGTGGGACCGGGCCGAGCCGCTGGCCGGCTGGCTCGACGACCACGTCGGCCCGCCCGACCCCTCGCTGCGCCGCGAGCGGCGGTGACGCGCGTCAGCTGCCCCGGGTGATGTCCCACTGGAGCACCTGCGTGAGGCGCAGGTTGTTGCCCGACGGGTCGCGGAAGCCGCAGTCGATGCCGTAGGGCCGCTCGCTGGGCACCTCGGTGAACTCGACGCCTCGGGCGAGGAGCGCCTCGTAGGACGCCTGGCAGTCCTCGGTCTCGAGGAACAGCGTGGTGCCGCCGCCCTTCGCCGTGACCTCACCGATCAGCGCCTTCATGTCGTCGTCCCACGGGGCCATGGCGTAGCCCATCAGCACCACGCCGACCTCGGGCTGGTCGGGCGGGCCCACCACCAGCCAACGGAACGACCACTCGGGCACCGAGACGTCGGAGCGGACCTCCCAGCCGAGCGGGCCGGTGTAGAAGGCGAGGGCTTCGTCCTGGTCGTGCACCCAGAGCTGGGCGCTGGAGAGGCGGATCACGTCGGGGTTCCTCCTGGGGTTCGGTTCGACGCGACGGACCCTACGGACCGGGTGGCGCGGCGGCTTCTCGAAACGTGCGGTTCTGCGGGCGGCCGTAGGCGCGGACCATGCAGGTCGGGAGCCGCAGGTGGCGCAGGGCGGGCGGCGACGACCGCCGGTACTCGGTGGGCGTGGCGCCGAACATCCGGGTGAAGCTGGTGGTGAACGACCCGAGGCTCGTCCAGCCCACGGCCAGCGCGATCTCGGTGACCGGTCGGTCCGTGTCGCGCAGCAGCGCCGCCGAGCGCTCGAGCCGGCGGGTCAGCACGTAGCGGTGCGGGGGCTCGCCGAAGGCCTCGCGGAACGCCCGGCTGAAGTGGGCGGGCGACAGGCCGGCCTCGCGTGCCAGGTCGGCCACGGTCAGGCGCTCGGCGTAGGACCGGTCGGCCAGGTCTCGGGCACGGAGCAGGTGGCGGGCGGGGTGGAGCATCGGCGAGACCTGGTGGCTGGGTGCCCGGGGCGGGAATCGAACCCGCACGCCCTCTCGGGCAAGGGATTTTGAGTCCCCCGCGTCTGCCTGTTCCGCCACCCGGGCTGGATGGTGCTCGCCGAGCGTAGGCGCTGGACCGCCGCCGCCCGGCAGCGAGATCAGCCCTCGGCGAGCGCCTTCAGCAGCTTGGTCGGGGTGTCCTTCGGGCTGATCTTCGGCCAGGCGTGGCTGATCTTGCCCTTCTCGTCGATCAGGAAGGCCGAGCGGATGATGCCCAGGTAGGTCCGGCCGTAGTTCTTCTTCTCGCCCCACACGCCGTAGGCCTCGGCCACCGCGTGGTCGGTGTCGCCGAGGAGGGTGAAGCCGAGGCCGTACTTCTCGTCGAACCGCTTCAGCTTCTCGGGGGCGTCGGGGCTGATGCCGACGATGGCGGTGTCGCCGATGTCGCCGGCGATGTCGCGCAGCGCGCACGACTGGGTGGTGCAGCCGGGCGTGTCGGCCTTCGGGTAGAAGTACACGAGCACCTTGCGGCCCTTGAACGACGACAGGCGGACCTTGTCGCCGTCCTGGTTCGGGAGGTGGAAGGCGGGGGCGCGGTCGCCCGCGGTGGGTGCATCAGCCATGGCCCGCACGGTACCCGAGCCGCCGCGCGCCGAGAACCGCTCAGCCGCCCTCGGGATCGCCCTTCGGCACCGGCTTCACCGTCAGCCGGCGGCGTCCGTCGTCGGGCTCGACGTTCACCATGAACTGGCTGGCGCGCTCGAAGTACTCGACCACGACGGCCTCCACCTCCGGGGCGAGGCCGCCGCCGCGCACGGCCGCCAGCATGTGGGCGAGCCAGTGGTCGCGCGCCTGCTGGTCGATGGGGAACGGGGCGTGGCGCATCCGCAGGCGCGGGTGGCCGCGCTCCTCGGAGTAGTACGACCACCCGCCACCGAAGTACTGGGCGAGGAAGCCGGCGGTGTGGGCCACGGACCCGGTGAGGTCCTCGGGGTACATCGGGCGCAGCACGGGGTCGACCGCGACCCCCTCGTAGAACCGCTCGACGAGCGCGGTGAACCACGGCAGGCCGCCGACCAGTTCGAACACGTTGACCTCGCCACCGGCGCCGGCAGCCGGCGCGCTCCCCTGCTGCTCGCTCACGGCACCAGCCTCCCGGGGCCGCCGCCGGGCCCGAAGAACCCGCCCTCGGGACGGGCGTGGGCGTGGAAGTGGTCGGGGATGTTGCGCATGTTGGCGTCGACCCAGTGGGCGCCGAGCCGCTCGGTGGCGACCCGCAGGAGGACCGCCATCATGTGGCCCCGCTCGTGGTCGGGCGGCTCGGTGCCATGGCCCTTCCACACCACCATCGGCGTGGCGCAGATCGTGCAATCGGCCACCCAGCAGACGTCGTCCTCGTGGTGCCACACCGTGAGGCGCTCGGCCACGCACAGGGGGCAGCCGTCGTCGAGGTGGCGGGGCTCGGGGGTCGGCACGGGCATCGCCGCCCAGCGTACGAGGTGCCCCGACGAAGCTCGCACCCCAGCGGTCGCCACGGGCCCACGCCGATGCGTACCTCGGCCGTCGAAGCCGGGGCCCGGCCGGGTGGGGGGTCCGGTGGCGGCCGCTACGGTCGGAGCGATGACCCCCTCCCCCTCCTCCGCCGGCTCGGGCTACGTGGTCGCGCCCGACTCGGGCTCGGGGCCGGGGGTCCTGGTGCTGCACGCCTGGTGGGGGCTCACCGACTTCTTCCGGGGCGTGTGCGACCGCCTCGCGGACGAGGGGTTCGTGGCCCTCGCTCCCGACCTCCACGGCGACGGCCGCACCGCGGACACCCCCGACGAGGCCGAGGCGCTGCTGGCGTCCACCGACACCAACCGGGCGGCCAACCTCGTCGTGTCGTCGCTGTCCGCCCTGCGCCGGATGCCCGCCACCCCCGAAGGGCGCGTGGGCGTGCTCGGCTTCTCCATGGGCGCGTCGTGGGCGCTGTGGGCCGCCACCCGCTTCCCCGACGACGTCGCCGCCGCCTCGGTCTTCTACGGCACCCAGGACATCGACTTCGCCCCCGCCCGCGCCGCCTTCCAAGGCCACTTCGCCGAGCACGACGAGTTCGCCTCCGACGACGAGGTGAACTACCTCGAGGCCCAGCTGCGGCTGTGCGGCCACCCCGTCGACTTCCACCGCTACCCCGGCACCGGCCACTGGTTCGTGGAGGCCGATCGACCCGCCGCGTACGTCGAGCACGCAGCCGACGAGGCGTGGGCCGCGACGGTGGCGTTCCTCCACGAGCACCTCGACCCCGCCCGCTGAGCTGCGCTCGGTAGCGTCTCGGCCCATGGCCTTCCCGCTCGCCCGTGCTCGGACCGCTCTGCTCGTCGCCGCCCTGGTGGGCACCCTCACCCTCGCCGGGTGCAGCGGCTCGAGCGGTGGGAGCAGCGAGGGGACCGACGTCGGCGAGGCCGCCGCCGTCGAGTCGACCACCACCACCGAGGCGGCCCCGACGACCACCGCAGCACCGGTGGCCACCACGGCGCCCGCCCCGATCGGGCTGTTCAGCCCGCAGGAGTCGGCGCAGAAGCTCTACGACGCCTGGAAGGCCGACGACCGGGCGACCGCCGCCACGCTCGCCGAGCCCACCGCCGTGGAGGAGATCTGGGCCACCGCGCCGGGCGACTACACCCTCTACAACAAGTGCGATTCGGGCGAGTTCGGCACCTCGGGCTGCCTGTTCCGGGGCAACAACGGCACGATCCAGTTCACCACCGAGCGGCGCGGCGACCGCTGGGTGGTGATCCAGGCGTTCTTCAGCGGACCCTGACGGCGCCGGCCGCTCAGGCGCCGTCGAGGGCGGCGCGCAGCGTCGACACGAAGGCGTGGACCTCCTCGGGCGATTCGCCCTCGAGGATGCGCCGCACCACGGCGGTGCCGACGATGGCTCCATCGGAGTCGGCGGCCACGTCGACCGCCTGCTCGGGGCCCGACACGCCGAAGCCCATCAGCACCGGGGTGTCGGTGCAGGCCTTCATCCGCTTGGCGAGCACGGCGCTGCGCTCGCCGATGGCGGCCCGCTCGCCGGTGATGCCCATCAGGTTCACGCCGTAGACGAAGCCGCGGCTCTGCTCGCACACCCGGGCCAGCCGGTCGTCGGGGGTGACCGGGCCGGCCATGAGCACCGTCTCGATGCCGAGCGGCTCCGACGCCGCCCGCCAGGGGCCCTGCTCCTCGAGCGGGACGTCGGGGAGGATCGCGCCCACCAGCCCGGCCTCGACCATCTCGCCGGCGAAGCGCTCGTCGCCCAGGTGGAACACGACGTTGTAGTAGGTCATCGCCACGAGGGGCACGCCGGCATCGACCGTGCGCAGGGCCGAGAAGATCTCGCCCGGGGTGGTGCCCTCGCGCAGCGCCTGCTCGGAGGCCTGCTGGATCACGGGCCCGTCCATCGCCGGGTCGGAGAAGGGGATGCCCACCTCGATGGCGTCGGCCCCGGCATCGGCGAGGGCGCGCAGGTGCTCGGTCCAGTCGCCGAGCCCACCGGTCAGGTACGGCACGAGCAGTTTGCGGCCGGCGTCGCGCCGGGCACGCAGGTGGGCCTCGAGGGAGGCGGGGGCGCTCACGCCAGCTCCTCGCCGAGCAGGTCCATCATCTGGGCCACGTCCTTGTCGCCGCGGCCCGACAGGTTCACGAGCACGGTGCGCCCCTGCAGGTTCGGCGCCTCGCGCAGCACCCAGGCGAGGGCGTGGGCCGGCTCGAGCGCCGGGATGATCCCCTCGGTGCGGGTGAGCACCTGGAACGCATCGATCACCTCGGCGTCGGTGACCGGGTGGTACTGCGCCCGGCCGATGTCGGCGAGGTGGGCGTGCTCGGGCCCGACGCCCGGGTAGTCGAGGCCGGCGGAGATCGACTGGGCCTCCTCCACCTGGCCCCACTCGTCTTGCATGAGGAACGAGTGCATGCCGTGGACCACGCCCGGGACGCCGTTGCCGACGGCGGCACCGCCCGCCGGCTCGACCCCCACCAGCTCGGCCTCGGTGTCGGCGAAGCCCGAGAAGATCCCGGCGGCGTTCGAGCCGCCGCCCACGCAGGCCACGACCACGTCGGGGTCGGCACCGTCGAGCAGCGCGCGGCTCTGCTCGCGCGCCTCGTCGCCGATCACCCGGTGCAGCTCGCGCACCAGCCACGGGTACGGGTGCGGGCCCATCACCGAGCCGAGGCAGTAGTGCGACGTCTCCACGGTGGCGACCCAGTCGCGCATCGCCTCGTTCACGGCATCCTTCAGGGTGCGGCTGCCTGACATCGCGGGGCGGACCTCGGCACCTAGGAGCCGCATCCGGAACACGTTGAGCTTCTGACGCTCCATGTCCACCTCGCCCATGTAGACAACGCAGTCGAAACCGAACAGTGCCGCTGCGGTCGCCGTGGCGACACCGTGCTGGCCTGCGCCGGTCTCGGCCAACAGCCTCGTCTTGCCCATCCGCTTGGTGAGGAGCGCCTGGCCGAGGACGTTGTTGATCTTGTGGGAGCCGG
>JAGQSL010000022.1 GCA_020439525.1 Acidimicrobiales bacterium
GGTCCTCGAAGCCCTGGTGCATGAGGCGGCGGAGGGCGGCGTTGAGGTCGCCGTGGTACAGCAGGTCGTCGTTCAGCTCCTCGAGGACCCCGTCCGCGTCGAGGTCGAAGCCCACCTGGGTGCCATCCCAGCGGGAGTAGCGGAACTGGCTGCGCCGGCGGACCATCGATCCGAGGCTACGCCCGCCTCGCTCCGAACGCGCCGGCTCCGCGAGGATGCGCCGATGGCGTTCCCGGAGGGCTTCGACTGGGGGGCGGCGATCCCCTCGACCGACGGGCGGGCGCCGTCCACGGCGTCGGACCTGGGCGACGCGATCGATCGGGGCGCGGTCGCCGGGCCGGGCCTCGGCTGGCCGGCCGCCGCCGCCGATGACGTGGCCGTGATCGCCGACCTCGGGATCGGGAGCGTGCGGCTCACCTTCGACTGGGCGCGGCTGGAGCCGGCGCCCGGCCGCGTCGACGACCCTGCCGTCGAGGAGCTGGGCCTCGTCGTCGACGCCGCCCGCGAGGCCGGCCTCGCCGTCTGGGGGTGCCTCCACGACGGGCCGCTCCCCGGGTGGTTCGCGGTCGACGAGCACGGCTTCGGCGACCCGCGAGCCCGCCGCTACCACTGGCCCCGCTTCGTGGAGCTCGCCGGCGAGGCGTTCGGCGATCGGGTTGCCGGCTGGGTCCCCGTCGCCGAGCCCAACCGCTGGGCGCAGCGCGGGTGGATCGACGGGGCCCGCCCCCCGTTCGGCCGTGACGATGCCGAGGGCTTCGCCGAGGCGCTCGAGGGGATCCTGCTCGCCACGGTCGACGCCGCCCTCCGGCTCCGAGGCGCCGGGAAGCCGGTGGCGTCGTGCCACTGGTACGTGCCCGTGGCCCCGGCCCGCCTCGAGGCCGATCTGCCGCCGACGCCCGAGGCCGAGGTCTGGGCCGCCCGCATCGACGAGGTGCACCGCGGGTGCTGGGAGCGGTTGCTGCGCGAGGGGACCCTCGTCGTCCCGAACCGATCGCCCATCGAGGTGCCCGCCGCTCGGGAGGCCTTCGACCTGCTGGGGCTCAGCTACCGGCACGGGTGGGCGGTGCGGGGCGACGGCGCCCTGCTGCCCTACCCGCAGCGGACCGAGCTGGGCCCCGACGGCACGGTGGCCTGGCCCGAGGGCTTCGGGGTGGCGCTGCACGGGCTGGCCGAGTCGTTCCCCGATCGACCGCTCGTCGCCGAGATCGGCGCGATGGGGGACGCGGTGCGCGCCGGCGACGCGCTGCGGGAGGTCCTCGCCATCGCCGGGGATGCGGCTCGCGGCGGGATGGACCTGCGCGGGCTGCGCTGGCGCCGGCCGATCGACCCCCGGCCTCGGGCGGGGGTGGGGCTGGTGGACCACGCCCGCGCGCTCGCGCCGGCGGGCACGGTGCTCCGGGCCGAGGCGCACCGCGCCGCCTCCTGACCCGGCTCGGGCGACGAGGGCCCTACGGCTCCTCGAGGCGGGCGCGGCGCCCTAGCGTCGGCGGGATGAGGCCGCCTGACCGGATCTGGGTCCCCGCTGTGGCGGCCCTGCTGCTGGCGCTGGCCTACGCCGGGGCGCTGCTCGTGCGGGCCGACGGCGACGTCTCCCTGCTCGNNCGACGCCTCGCTGCTGGTCCACGCCGCGCCGCCGTGGACCAGCGCCGAGCTGGCCCGCCCGTCGCTCACGGTGCAGCCGGCCGAGGACGGCTTCGACGGGCAGTTCTTCTACCGGGGAGCCGCGGCGCCCCTCTCGACCGTGGAGCGGGTGGAGGGGGTGCAGTACGACCTGCCCGCCCTCCGCGCCAGCCGCGTCGGCTACAGCGCCCTGGCGTGGACGGCGAGCGGGGGCGACCCCGACCTGCTGCCGTGGTCGCTGCTCGCGGTGAACGTCGTGGCCGCCGGCGTGCTCGGCGCGACCGCGGGCGCCCTCGCGCAGCACCTCGGACGGCACGCCGCCTGGGGCTTCGCACTCGTGCTGTGGCCCGGCTTCGCCTACTCCCTGTCGCTCGACACGGCCGAGCTCGTCGCCTCGGCCTTCGCGGTGGGTGGCCTCGTCGCCGTGGCGCGACGCCGCTGGACCCCCGCGGCGCTGCTGCTCGCCGCAGCCGCGCTCACCCGCGAGACCGCCCTCGTGTACGGCGCCGCACTGGCGCTGGCCGGTCTGCTCGAGGTGCGCGAGGAGGACCGGCCCGACGCCCGCCGCCACCTCCTCGTGGGGTCCACCGCCGTCGGCACGTTCGCCTTCTGGCAGGTGGCGATCTGGCTGCGGTTCGACGAGCTGGCCGTCGGCTCGTCGGGGGGCAGCAACAACCTCGGTGCGCCCCTCGTGGGCGTGGTCACCGAGCTCGGGCGGTCCCTCCCACCCACCGGCGGTGACGAGACCTACCGCGCGCTGTGCATCGTCGGGCTCCTCGCGCTCCTGGCGGTGGCGGCGGTGTGCTGGCGGCGGAGCACGGCACCGCTCCACGTCCGCATCGCCTGGCTCCCCGCCGCGGCGCTGGTGCTCCTGCTGAACGACTACCAGTGGTCGGGAGCCACCGCCTTCCTCCGAGGGGCGACCGAGGCGGGGCTGCTGTCGACCGTGGTCGTCCTCGGGGTGCCCCTCCGGCGCCTGCGCCTGGGGCTGAGCGGCGCGCTCGGTGCCGGGTGGGCGCTCAGCGCCGCCGCCCAGCTCTCGAAGCTCTGAGCGGCCCCAGCCGTCGGCGCCGCCCTCGGTAGGCTCGCCGGTCGTGCTGGCCCGGCTGCGATCGCTCGACGAGGAGGGGCGCGGCTGGGCGATCGCCGGTGCCATCGCCCTCGCGGTGGCCGTCGCGCTGGTCGCCGCCGGGCCCGGCAACGACCTCGACGTGGCCAACGTGTTCCGCAGCGGCCGAGCCATCGCCCGCCACCTGTCGTACGTGCCCAGCCGACCGCCGGGCTCGCCCGTGCACGAGGCCATCACCGGCGTGCTCGACCTGATCGGCGGGCCCCTGCTCACCGGACTGGCCTCGATCGTGGCCGCCGGGGCCCTCGTCGTGGTGCTCGACCGGCTGCTGGCCGAGGAGGGCCTCGGCCCGAATCGGCGCTGGGCGATCGCCCTGCTCGTCGCCAACCCGTGGTCGTTCGTCGCCGCCACCTCCACCGCCGACTACGTGTTCGCCCTCGCCTTCGTCGTCGCCGGCGTGCGGGCGTTGCGGCGCGACCGCGCGGTGGCCGCCGGCGCCCTCTTCGCGCTGGCGATGGGCTCGCGGGTCGGTTCGATCACCCTGCTGCTCGGCGTCGCCGTCGCCGAGCTCACCGATGCCCGCCCGGGCGGGCGACGCCGCGCCCTCCAGGCCGGCGCGGTGGCCGCCGCGGGCACGGCGCTGCTCTTCGTCCCGTCCGTCGTGGCCGCCGGCGGCCTCGACTTCGCCCGCAACGACTTCGCCGCGTCGGGGCCGTTCAACCTGCTCGGCCGCGCCCTCGCCAAGGACCTCCTCCTCGTCGGGCTCCCCTCGGCGGTCCTGGTGCTGGCCACCGCGGTGCCCGCCCTGGTGGCCGCCCTGCGGTCGTGGTCCACCAGCTGGCTGGTGCGGTTCGCAGCGGTGGGCCTGGTGGCCAGCCAGGTGCTGTTCGTCCGGTTCCCGTGGAAGATGGCCCACCTGCTGCCGTCGCTGCTGTGCCTGGTGGTGCTGCTGGCGGTGGCGCTGGAGGCCCGCCCTCGGGTGCTGATGGCCCTGGTCGGCCTGCAGCTCCTGTTCGCGGTGGTGCGCGTCGACGTCATCGCGCCCGACGACGCCAACGAGGCGTCGAGCGTCCGCCTGCGCCCGACGATCGTGGCCGGACCGGTGGTGCGCGACTGGCAGTGCCGCCTCGACCACCCCGACGCGTACCTCGGCCGCCAGATCGAGGAGGTCGAGGCGGCCTGGGACTGCGCGGCGCCGTTCCGGGACTGAGCGACCCCGCCGCCGGTTCTACCGGGCGCGGTAGGTGGCGCGGGTGCCCCGGTGGTCCTCGTCCTTGTTGAGGCGCTTCGAGAGGTGCAGGCCCTCGAGCACGAACTCGACGGCGGAGGCGATCACCGCCGGGCGCTCGTCGGCGCCGACCAGCGCCACCACCGCCTCGCGCAGCGCGGGCACCTCGTCGGCCAGGTGGGCCTCGTCGGTGGCGGCCACGTCCTCGCCGGCGTGCACCACCCGGCCGCCGTCGAAGGCGTCGAGGACGCCGCGCAGCTGGCCCACGTCGAGGCGGTCGCGGAACACGGTGAGCACGGCCTGCTTCACCAGCCGCTCGATGACCTCGCCGCCGTCGTCGTCCAGGGTGTCGAGCTCGACCTTGCCGGAGGTCGAGGCAGCCAGCGCCTCGAGGTCGGACACGCGGGGCACCACCACGTCGTCGCCGGCGCGCAGGGCGCGGCGGGCGGCGTTGGCCACGAGCGTCTCGGCGTTGGTGACCGTGAGGCGCACCGACACGCCCGAGCGCTGGTTGATGTGGCTCGACTGGCGGGCGAGCTGCGAGAGCGTGGCCACGACCTCGGCCATGAACTCCGGGGTGGTGACCTGGAGGCCGTCGTCGGCCAGCGGCGCCGCCTCCTGGGCGACGATGGCCATCTCGGTCTCGACGTCGAGCGGGTAGTGCGTGCGGATCTGGGCGCCGAAGCGGTCCTTCAGCGGGGTGATGAGCCGGCCGCGGTTCGTGTAGTCCTCCGGGTTCGCCGAGGCGAACAGCACGACGTCGAGCGGCAGGCGGACCTTGAAGCCGCGGATCTGCACGTCGCGCTCCTCGAGCACGTTGAGCAGGCCCACCTGGATGCGCTCGGCGAGGTCGGGCAGCTCGTTGATGGCGAAGATGCCGCGGTTGGTGCGCGGCACCAGGCCGTAGTGGAGGGTGAGCTCGTCGGAGAGGTAGCGGCCCTCGGCCACCTTGATGGGGTCGACCTCGCCGATCAGGTCGGCGATCGAGGTGTCGGGCGTCGCCAGCTTCTCGCCGTAGCGGGCGTCGCGGTGCACCCAGTCGATCGGGGTGTCCTCGCCCTTCTCGGCCACGAGCTCGCGAGCGTGGTGGGAGACCGGGTGGTACGGGTCGTCGTTGATCTCCGAGCCGGCCACGATCGGCATCCACTCGTCGAGCAGACCGGTGAGCGAGCGGATCATGCGGGTCTTCGCCTGGCCGCGCTCGCCCAGGAAGATCACGTCGTGGCCGGCGAGGATGGCGTTCTCGAGCTGGGGCAGGACGGTGTCCTCGTAGCCGAGCACGGCCTCGACGAGCGGCTCGCCCGCCCGCACCCGGGCGATGGCGTTGCGGCGGATCTCGGTCTTGACGGGGACCGATTCCCACCCGCTGTCGCGGAGCTGTCCGATGGTGGCCGGCCGGTTCGACATGTTCCGAACCTACCGCCGAGGGTGGCCGACGCGTCCGCCGCCCGGGCCGATCGGAACCGGCCCGGGCCCGGCGGCGAGCCGAGCCCCATCGAGGCCGCGATCGATCGCCTGCGCGAGCAGGGCCACGTCTTCGAGGCCGACGATGCGATCTGGGTGCGCACGACCGACTACGGCGACGACAAGGA
>JAGQSL010000297.1 GCA_020439525.1 Acidimicrobiales bacterium
CCATGGGCGCCGCCAAGGCCATCCTCGTGAGCGACGAGGCCCTCAAGGGCGCCGGCGCCCTCGACACCGCCAAGGTGCTCGCCGCCGCGATCTCGAAGGTGGAGGGCGCCGACCTGGTGCTGGCCGCCACCGAGTCGTCCGACGGCTACACCGGCACCGTGCCCGAGCAGGTCGCCGCCATCCTCGACCTCCCGTCGATCACCTTCGCCAAGTCGGTCGAGATCGCGGATGGCACCGTGAAGGTGCAGCGCCAGACCGAGGCCGGCTACGACGAGGTCGAGGCCCCGCTGCCCGCCCTCGTGTCGGTCACCGCCGGCGTCGTCGAGCCCCGCTACCCCTCCTTCAAGGGGATCATGGCCGCCAAGTCCAAGCCGGTCGACCAGCTCACCGTGGCCGACCTCGGCATCGACTCGGGCATCGTCGGCTGGGCCGGCGCCGGCCAGGAGATCGTCGCCGTCGACGCCGCCCCCGAGCGCGAGGCCGGCGAGGTCATCGAGGACGACGGCGAGGCGTACCAGAAGATCGTCCAGTTCCTGGACGACCTCAAGGTCCTCTGACCCGACCCCACGAACGAAAGGAACGCAGACATGGCTCTTTCCAAGGTGTGGGTCCACGCCGAGCTGACCCCCGAGGGCAACGTGGCGCCGATCTCGCTCGAGATCCTCGCCAAGGCCCGTGAGATCGCGGATGCCGTCGAGGTGTTCACCGGTTCCGACGGCTCGGCGGTCGCCGGCGTCGTCGGCGCCCACGGTGCCACCAAGGTGCTCGCCACCGGCGACCTGAGCGGCAAGCTCCAGGGCGTCCACGTGGCGGCCGCGCTGGCCGCGGCCATCGAGGGCGGCGACGCCCCCGACCTGATCATGGCCGGCACCACCTACGACGGCCGCGACATCGCGGCTCGCCTGTCGGTCAAGATCGACAAGCCGGTGCTCACCAACAACATCGACGTCGAGGTGAGCGACGGCATCGTCGTCACCACCCCGATCTTCGGCGGCACGCAGCTGGTGAAGACCAAGTTCGCCGCCGGCGCCCCGGCCATCGCCCTCTTCCGCCCGAAGTCGTTCGTGGCCGAGGAGTCCGGCGGCGGTGCCGCCGAGGTGGCCACCATCGCCGTGCCCGACACCGGTGCCGCCGGTGCCGCCAAGGTGCTCAACCGCCACGTCGAGGAGACCACGGGTCCCAAGCTCGACGAGGCGGCCGTGGTGGTCTCGGGCGGGCGTGGCCTCGGCGAGGCCGCCAAGTTCGAGCTCATCGAAGACCTGGCCAAGGTGCTCAAGGGCGCCCCGGGCGCCTCGCGCGCCATCGTCGACGCCGGCTGGGTGCCCTACAGCTACCAGGTGGGCCAGACCGGCAAGGTCGTGAAGCCGACGGTGTACATCGCCGCGGGCATCTCCGGTGCCACCCAGCACATGGTGGGCATGAAGGGCTCCAAGAACATCATCGCCATCAACAAGGATCCCGAGGCCCCCATCTTCGGGGTGGCCGACCTCGGCATCGTGGGCGATGTGCACAAGGTGCTGCCGAAGCTCCTCGAGGCCCTGCAGGCCCGCTGAGCGGACGCACCTCGATCGTGCGACCTGACGGGACCCCGGCCGCGTGCCGGGGTCCCCTCGCGTCCGCGCTGGGGCCGAGGCCGTCGCGATGAGCATCCGCGACCGGCTCCGCAACCGGGGTCACCGTCCCGGCGCGCTCGCCGCCGAGCTCGCCCGTGGCGGCGTGGTGGCCGTGCCGTGCAAGCTGCGGCGCACCTCGGCTCGTGGGTGGGGCGCCTGGACCGACGCGGTGGTGACGGTCGGCGCCGTGCCGGGCGGGGGCGCCCGGTGGGCCACCGACGACGCCATCGCCGTCGGCTTCGCGTCCACCAACGACCGCATCGACCTCCCGTTCGAGGAGGTCGACGACGTCGTGCTGCGCTCGGTGCGGTTCCGGACCGAGGCGTTCTGGGGCATGGACAACGACATCGTCGTGGTCGCCTCCGACCGTGGCACCGTCGAGCTCGCGCTCCCACCGGGCGACGCCGAGCCGCTCGCCACCCGCCTGGCCGAGCTGCTCCTGCGCCCCATCGACGCCGGCTGATCGCCCACGCCCCCGAGCTCGGTGCCGCGCCGCGCCCGAGCGGGCCTCGAGCGGTCCCGAGCTCCGGGGTCGGGGCGTCAGACCAACGGCCAGGGGATGCGGTGGCCGGTGGGGTCGACCGGGAAGCGGCCCTCGGCGAGCAGCGCCCGGGCCCGGGCGAACAGGGCGTCGCGCTCGAAGGGGTCGAGCACCGATGCCAGCTCGTCGGGCAGATCGGCCTCGACGAAGCGGGCGAGGTCCTCGGCCAGCTCGCCGGGCAGCGGCTCGTCGGCGAACTCCCAGATCACCGTGCGGAGCTTGAACTCGGCGTGCAGGCACAGACCGTTGTCGATGCCCCACAGGTGCGCACCCTCGTCGACGAGCACGTGGCCGCCCTTGCGGTCGGTGCTGTTGGCGACCACGTCGAAGGCGCAGAGCCGGCGCAGCTGCGGGTGGTGGCGCTCGTCCTCGACGAGGGTGAAGTGGTGCTGGGTGAAGTCGGCGTCGACGAACGCCTGCACGGAGCCGACGCCCAGCGGGCCGTCGCGCACCACGGTGGGCGGGACCAGGTCCCAGCCGATGGCGCAGGCCAAGGTGTAGGCGGCGGCCTCCCGTCGGTACAGGCCGTCGGGGAAGTCCCACAGCGGGCGCTCGCCCCGGTGGGGCTTGTAGATGGCGCGCCCGATCGGTCCGATCCGGTCGTCGAGGTCGGGGACGTGGCCCTCGCCGAGGCCCCCGTCGGGTCGAGATCCAGACGGCCACAGCTCGCAGAGGAAGGTGGCGTTGGAGCTCCACGGCATCCGGCCCTCGATGACGAGGTCGGCGGTCTCGAGCCGCTCGACGACGTCGGGGCCCGTGCCGGTGCCGTCAGTTGAGCCGGGGGCAGGCATGGCCGCTCGGGTCGATCGGGCGCTCGCAGAGCCGACACAGCGGCCGGCTCGACGACACCAGGGCGTCCACCTGGGCGGCCAGGGCCCGCACCTGCTCGGGCACGAGGCGGACCCGGAGGTGGGCCGGCGCCTCGTCGGACTCCTCGGGGTCGACGAACTCCTCGAGCACCACGACCACCTCGCCCTGCTCGCGGTCGAGGCCGATGCTGATCGACCCCACGGCCCAGGCCAGCTCGCCGGGTGGCAGTGCTTCGGCGGCCGTCGGCGCGTCCGCGGTCCCGCCGGCGCCGGGGAGGTCCTCGAGCAGCTTCAGGAGGTGCTCGACCAGCGCCTGCGCCTGCTGCTTCTCGCACTTCACCGACACCTCGAGCCCGGTGCCGAAGCCCTGGAAGTAGAACAGCCGGTGCCCGGGCTCGCCGATGGCCCCCACGGTGAAGCGGCCCGGCCGTTCGAGGTCGTAGGACTCGCTCACGACGGCACCAGCGCCTTGAGGTCGTCGCCCGTGGAGTTGACGGCCAGCACCACCGGGCCGGTGGGCGTGTGGAGGATGGCGGACACCGAGCACGGCGAGACCACGATGCGCTGGAACAGGTCGAGGTGGGTGCCGAGGGCGTGGGCCACCGCGGCCTTGATCGGATCGGCGTGGGAGACGGCGACGACGGCCTTCCCGCGGTGGGCGGCGGCCAACCGGTCGAGCGTCGACACCATCCGCTGCTGCATCTCGGAGAACGACTCGCCACCGGGGAAGCGGAACCCGCTGGGGTAGCGCTGGACGGTCTGCCACTCGGGCTTCTTGCGCAGGTCGGCGAGCTTGGCCCCGGTCCAGTCGCCGAAGTCGCACTCGAGGAGGCCGCGCTCGGCCTGCACCTTCAGGCCGAGGGCCTTGGCGATGGGTGCGGCCGTCTCCCGGGTGCGCTCGAGGGGCGAGGCGTAGATGGCCGCCACGTCCTTCAGGCCGGCGATGCGGGCGGCGGCGGCACCGGCCTGGATGCGACCGTGGTCGGCCAGGTGCAGGCCCTTGGCCCGTCCGGGGAGCGTCGCGCCGGTGGTGGGGGTCTGGCCGTGGCGCACGAGCAGCAGCAGGGTGCTGGTGGGTGCGGGCGGGGCCTTCTTGGAGCGGGAGGTGGCAGCCATCGGTCGGCTCACGCTACCGGGACGCCTGCCCGGCGAACACCGAGGGCGCGTCAGGAACGCGTCAGGTGGGCCACCGGTGTGCGTAGGTGTCTGGAACCTGTCTGTTCACCGCGGGGACACGGCGGCGAGACGGCTGCTCCGTACGTTGCCAACCGACCGATGAGGCGCACGCACCGCGTGCCAGGAAGGGAGACAACCATGGCGCACCGCCACGCACGTGCACGGATGGGGGGTCGCTCGTGAAGCTGAACAAGCTCGTCACGGGCGCCGCCCTCGCCACCGGAGGGACCGCGCTGGCGGTCATGGTCTCCGGCGTCGCCGGCGCCCAGTCGGCGTCGGAGAAGGTGGACCTCCTCGGCTCGCAGCTGAACCTGCTCTGGGTGGTCATCGGCGCCGTGCTCGTCATCTTCATGCAGGCCGGGTTCGCCCTGGTCGAGACCGGCTTCTGCCGGGCCAAGCACGCCGCCCACGTGGTGTCGACGAACTTCGCCATCTTCGGCCTCGGGTTCGTCGCCTACTTCCTCGTGGGCTACGCGTTCATGTTCGGCGGCTTCGCCGCCCCGGTGTTCGGCATGACCGGCGCCGTCGGCAAGCCGCTCATCGGCTCGGGCCACTGGGTGTTCCTCTACAAGGGCGGCTTCGCCCTGGGCGACATCGGCAAGGCCGGCGGAGCGGCGGTGGCCGGCTTCTTCCTCTACATGGTGGCCTTCATGGACACCACCGCCACGATCCCCACGGGCTCGATGGCGGAGCGCTGGAAGTGGAAGTCGTTCGTGCTCTGGGGCCTCTTCTGCGGGGCCATCTACTACCCGCTGTTCGGGGCGTGGACCTGGGGCGGCGGCTGGCTGAGCCAGCTGGGCAACTCCATGAAGCTCGGCCTCGGCTACGTCGACTTCGCCGGCTCGGGCGTGGTCCACGCCGCCGGTGGCGTCGCCGCCCTCGCCGGTTCGCTGGTGCTCGGCGCCCGCATCGGCAAGTTCAACAAGGACGGCTCGGCCAACACCATCCCCGGCCACCACGTGCCGATGGCGATGCTCGGCTGCTTCATCCTCCTGTTCGGCTGGTTCGGCTTCAACGCGGCGTCGACCTTCGCTGCCACCGACGTCCAGTTCGCCATGGTCGCCGCCAACACGGCGATCGCCGCGGCGTTCGGTGCCGTGGCCGCCATGGCCTGGATGATGCTCACCACCGGCAAGCCCGATCCCGGGATGATGGTCAACGGCATGCTCGCCGGCCTGGTGGCGATCACCGCTCCCTGCGCCTTCGTCGAGCCGTGGGCCGCCGCGGTCATCGGCATCGTCGCCGGCATCTTGGTGATCCTCTCCTGCGCCTTCTGGGAGAAGCTGAAGATCGACGACCCGGTGGGGGCCATCAGCGTCCACGGCGTCTGCGGCATCTTCGGCGTGCTCGCCGTGGGCATCTTCTCCAACGGCAAGTACGGCGCCGGCTGGAACGCCACCACCGAGGGTGCGGCCGCCAAGGCCAACGGCGTGACGGGCATCCTCTACGGCAGCGTCGGCTGGGGCCAGCTGGCCGCCCAGGCCGTCGGTGCCCTGGTGCTCTGCACGGTGATCCTGGGCGTCGCCTACGCCTTCTTCTTCATCCAGAACAAGCTCACCAAGGGTGGGATCCGCTCGGAGGAGGAGCACGAGCTCATGGGCGTCGACCTCCCCGAGATGGGTGCCCTCGCCTACCCCGAGTTCCACCTGCACGGTGGGGAGATCTCGGGCACCGGCGGTGGCAGCCCGACCGAGGGCGAGTACCGGGTCGACGCCTGACGTCGACCCCCGCACCCCGCCGCCCAGCGTACGGTTCGGGCGCACCGATGGAGCCGCCGGTCCCCCTAGGACCGGCGGCTCCGCCGCGTCCCGCCCCCGCCCGCGCCGGAGCGCGCGGCCTTCACCACGCCGAAACAATCCCGACACGTTCGCTACCTAGGGTGCGCCCGTGCTCGTCGCCCCCGACGCCCCGACCAGCCGCTCCGGCGGGGTGGTGACGTGCTGATCGCCCTGGTCATGGCCCCCCTCGCGCTGGGCTTGGCGCTGCTCGCCGGGGGCCGAGCACTCGGCCGCCGGTCCTTCGCCGTGGCGGCCGTCGCGCCGTTCGCCGTACTCGTGGCGGCCGCCGCCAGTGCCGGCCGCGTCCTCGACGAGCGACCGCTCACCGCGTCGCTCGGCTGGGTGCCGGCGCTCGACCTCTCGATCGACCTCCGCCTCGACGGGTTCAGCCTCCTGTTCGTGCTCCTCGTCGCCGGGATCGGCACCCTGGTGCAGCTCTACGCCGGGCGGTACTTCGGGGCCGAGCGCGAGGGGCTCCACCGCCTGGCCGGGCTCCTGCTCGTGTTCACGGCCGCCATGCTCGGCCTCGTGAGCGCGGCGAGCCTGCTGACGCTGTTCGTGGCGTGGGAGCTCACCTCGATCACCTCGTACCTGCTGATCGGCTGGACCGACGGCGACCCGAAGGCGCGGGCCTCGGCGCTCCAGGCCCTGCTCACCACCGGTCTCGGCGGGCTCGCCATGCTCGGCGGCTTCGTGCTGATCGGCCAGGCCGCAGGCACCTACGACCTCGCCGCGCTCGCCGCCCACCCGCCCACCGGCACCGTCGTGGAGGTGGGCCTGCTCCTGGTGCTCGTGGGGGCGTTCACCAAGTCGGCCCAGTTCCCGTTCTCGGCGTGGCTCCCGGGGGCGATGGTGGCCCCGACGCCGGTGAGCGCGTTCTTGCACTCGGCGACGATGGTGAAGGCGGGCGTGTACCTGATCGCCCGGCTCGCGCCGATCTTCGCCGAGCAGGGCGCCTGGCGTCCGGTGGTGCTCGCCGTGGGATCGCTCACGATGCTCACGGGCGGGTGGCGGGCGCTGCGCCAGTACGACCTGAAGCGCATCCTCGCGTACGGCACGGTGAGCCAGCTCGGGTTCCTCGTCGTGCTGTTCGGCGCCGGCTTCCCCGAGGCCACCGCGGCCGGGGTCGTCGTGCTGCTCGCCCACGCGCTGTTCAAGGCCGGCCTGTTCCTGGTCGTGGGCGTGGTCGACCACCAAGCCCACACCCGAGACATCCGGCGGCTCGGCCGCTACGGGCCGGGCTGGGCGGGCCCGATGGCTGCCGCGGTGATCTGCGGGGCGTCGATGGCCGGCCTGCCGCCGCTCATCGGGTTCCTCGGCAAGGAGAGCGCGTACGACGCGTTCCTGCACGGCGACATCGCCGGCGGGGGCGTGGTCCTCGCCGTGCTCGTCGGGGGCTCGGTCCTGACCTTTGCCTACACGGCCCGGCTGCTGGCGGGCGCGTTCCGCCCGGGGGTGTGGACCGAGGGCATCGCCGAGGACGCCGAGGCCGCGATCGATCCGCCGCCGGCGCCCAGGTGGTCGTTCTGGGCCCCGGCCGGGCTGCTCGCCACGCTCACCGTGCTCCTCGGCCTCGTGCCGGGGCTGGCGTCGAAGCTGGTCGACGTCGCCGCCCACGATCTGGATCCGTCGGGCGAGCACGTGCACCTCGCGCTCTGGCACGGCCTCAACCCGGCGCTCGCCCTCTCCGCGCTCACCGTGGGGCTCGGCGTGCTGCTGGTCGTGGGGGGCGCGGTGCTCGCCCGGCTGCAGCAGCGCCTCCCCGACACGGCGTGGGGGGAGCAGGCGTTCCTCGGCGCGATGCGCGGCCTCAACCGCCTCGCCGACCGGTCCACGGGCCTGTTCCAGTCCGGCTCGCTGCCGGTGTACATCGGCGTCATCCTCCTCACCGCGGTGGTCGTCCCCGGGTGGGCGCTGCTCCAGGCGCCGATGCCCGACCTGCCCCCGCTCGTGTCGGGGCCCGGCGACTGGGCGGCCGCCGCCCTGCTGGTCGGCGGGGGCATCGCGGCCGTCGTCGTGAAGCACCGCATGGCGGCGGTGCTCTGCCTCGGCGCGGTCGGCTACGGGATGGCGCTGGTCTTCGCCCTGCAGGGAGCGCCCGACCTGGCGCTCACCCAGGTGTGCGTCGACACCATCGGGGCCGTGGTGTTCGTGCTGGTGCTGCGGCACCTGCCGACGTGGTTCGCCGACGTTCCGAGCCGGGTGAGCCAGGCGTCGCGCCTCGCGGTCTCGGCCGCCGTCGGCGTCTTCGTGTTCGCCTTCATCCTCGTGGCGGTCGGCGTGCGGGTCGACCCCACGATCTCGACCGAGTTCATCGCGCGGGCCTACGAGGAGGGCGGGGGGCGCAACGTCGTGAACGTGGTGCTCGTCGACATCCGCGGCTTCGACACCATGGGCGAGATCACCGTCCTCGCCGTCGCGGCCATGGGCGTGTACGCGCTGGCCCGGCTGTCTCGCCGTGATCGCCGGGCATCGACGCCGGGAGCGAGCCGATGAGGCGGTCGCTCATCCTCGACGTGGTGGTGCGGCTGGTCTTCCACTCGGCGCTGCTGCTCGCCCTGTTCCTGCTCTTCACCGGCCACAACCGTCCGGGCGGCGGCTTCGTCGGCGGGCTGGTGGTGGGCGCGGCGATCTCGCTGCGCTACGTGGCCGGCGGCATCGACGAGGTGCGCCAGGTGCTGCCGCTGCGGCCCTGGACGCTCCTCGGCACCGGCCTGGCGACCGCGACGACGACCGCCCTCGTGCCGCTCGCGTTCGGCCGCCAGCTGATGGACCACGGCCTCTACGAGCGCCACGTCGGCTTCCTGGGCGAGCTGCACCTCAGCACGGCGCTGTTCTTCGACATCGGCGTGGCCCAGGTCGTGGTGGGGATGGTGCTGCTGCTGCTCGTGTCCTTCGGCGAGCGGCTGCCCACGTTCGGCGCCCCCTGGCTGCTGCGGAGGCAACCGTGAGCCTCGTCCTCGCCCTCTGCACCGCGCTGCTGTTCTCGCTGGGCACCTGGCTGCTGCTCCAGCGCCGGCTGACGCGCATCATCATCGGGCTCGGGCTCATCGGCCATGGGGCCAACCTGCTGCTGCTCCTCTCGGGCGGTCGGCGCGGCGTGGCGCCGTTCATCGGCCAGATCGGCGAGCGCACGCCCGCCGACCCGATGCCCCAGGCCCTCGCCCTCACCGCCATCGTGATCGCGTTCGGCGTCACCGCCTTCCTCCTCGCCCTCGCCTACCGCAGCTGGCAGCTCACCGGCGACGACCTGGTGGAGGACGACCTCGAGGACCGGCGCATCGCCGCCACCCGCTCGACCGCGAGCGACGAGGAGGTCGCCGACCAGCGCGAGCTGTCGGCCGCCGAGGCCGCCCTCGAGTCCTCGACCGGTGGCGCCGCGCCGCTGGAGGAGGCGGAGTGATGCGCGTCCTGCTCCCGCTCCCCGTGGTGCTCCCGCTGTTCGCCGCCGGCTGCTCGATGGCCGCCGCCCGCCGCCGCTGGCTCCAGCGCCTCATCGGCATCGCCGCGCTGTCGGCCTGCGTCGCCGCCGCCGTGGCGATCCTGCTGCACGCGGACCGGGAGGGGCCCGCCGCCGCCTTCATGGGCGGGTGGGACGCTCCGGTGGGGATCTCGCTCGTGGCCGACCGGCTCACCGGGCTGATGCTCGTGGTGGCGGCCCCGGTGCTGCTGGCCGTGCTCGTGTTCGCCACCGGCCAGCCCGGGACCGAGAAGGAGCAGCCCGCCTTCCACCCCGTGTACCTGGTGCTCGCCGCGGGCATCAACCTGTCGTTCCTCACGGGCGACCTGTTCAACCTCTTCGTCGCCTTCGAGATGATGCTGACGGCGAGCTACGTGCTGATCACCATCGGCGGTCGGCGCGACCAGGTGCGCACGGGCATGACCTACGTGGTGATCAACCTGATCGCGTCGACGCTGCTGGTGGCCACCATCGGCTTGCTGTACGCGGCCACCGGCACGGTCAACATGGCCGACCTCGCCGGGCGCATCGGTCACCTGCCGGGCGGGGTCCGGGTCGCCTTCGCCCTGCTGCTCTTCGTGGTGTTCGGCATCAAGGCGGCCGTCTTCCCGCTGTTCTTCTGGCTGCCCGACAGCTACCCGTCGGCGCCGACGGCCGTCACCGCGGTGTTCGCCGGGCTGCTCACCAAGGTCGGCGTCTACTGCCTCATCCGCACGCAGACCCTCATGGTGGCGCCGGGCGACCGGCCGATCGGGTTCATGCTGGCCATCGCCGCGCTCACCATGGTGGTCGGCGTCCTCGGCGCCATCGCCCAGAACGACATCAAGCGGATCCTCAGCTTCCACATCGTCAGCCAGATCGGCTACATGGTGCTCGGCATCGCCCTGTTCTCGGTGGCCGGCCTGGCCGCCGCGATGCTCTACCTCGTCAACCAGATCGTGCTGAAGAGCACCCTGCTGCTCACCGCCGGCATCGTCGACCACGCCGCCGGGTCGTCGCGGCTGGCCGAGGTGGGCGGGCTGGCCCGCCGCCACCCGATCGTGGGCTGGCTGTTCCTGCTGCCCGCGCTCAGCCTGGCGGGCATCCCGCCGCTGTCGGGCTTCGTCGCCAAGCTGTCGGTGATCGACGCCGGCTTCGCCGACCACGCCTGGATCGCGGTCGGGGTCGCGATCGCGGTGTCGATCCTGACGCTCTACTCGATGACCAAGATCTGGGGTGGGGCGTTCTGGGGCGAGGTCGAGGTGGTCGCCGAGCCCAGCGATGCCATGAGCCGGCGCTACGGCGCCACCGCCCCGATGCTGGCCTCGACCGCCGCCCTGGTGGTGCTGTCGCTGGCTCTCGCCGTGTTCGCCGGGCCCCTGCTCGAGCTGTGCCAGCGGGCGGCCGCCGACCTGCTCTCGCCCACCGCCTACATCTCGGCGGTGCTGCCGTGACCGCGCCCACCGTGCGACCCTCCACCCTCGGCCGCGGCGCCATCGCGCTGTGGCTCGTGGTCATGTGGGTGCTCCTCTGGGGCGACCTCACGCTGCCGAACGTGCTCAGCGGGACGGTGATCGCCATCGCCCTCGTGGTGGCCTTCCCGCCCGACGACACCAACGACGATCCGGTCGTGGTGCGGCCGATCAAGGCGCTCGGCTTCCTGCTGTGGTTCCTGTGGGCCCTGGTGCTCACCAACGTGGCCGTGGCCAAGGAGGTGCTGGCCCCGGCCTCGCGCTCGGACATCCACCCGGCCGTCGTGGCCGTGCCGCTGCGGACCACCTCGGGCCGGCTCGCGACGCTCGTGGCCAACGCCATCACCCTGACGCCGGGCACGCTCACCATCGATGCACGGGGCCGCCCGGCCGTGCTGTTCGTGCACGTGCTCAGCTTCGAGAGCGTGGAGGCGACCCGCGCAGAGGTCGCCGACCTCGAGCGGCGCATCGTCGAAGCCTTCGGCACCGATGCCGAGGTGGCGCGGCTGGGGGCCGGCGCCGAGGCCGAGGAGGCCGACGCCTCGTGATCGGTCTCGCCATCGCCCTCTCGCTGATCGCCGTCGGCGGCGCCGGCTTCTTGTACCGCCTGCTCGTGGGGCCGAGCCTCGCCGACCGGGTGGTCTCGCTCGACGGCCTGCTGACGCTGATCGTGACGGCCGTGCTGGCGTGGGGCGCCTTCACCCGGACGGGCACCTACCTGACGCTCGGGGTGGTGGTGGCGCTCGTGGCGTTCCTCGGCACGTCGGCCTTCGCCCGCTTCGTCGAGGGGCGCCGGCGATGATGGACGTCGCGGCCGCGGTGCTGGTGGTGGCGGGCGCCGCGCTCGCCGCGCTCTCGGGCATCGGCCAGGTCCGCTTCGCCGACCTGTTCACCCGGATGCACATCGCCACCAAGCCGGCCACCCTCGGCCTGCTGCTGGTGGCCGCCGGCGCCAGCTTGCGCATCGACAGCGCCGGCGCCGCCACCCTCCTGTTCCTCACCGTCGTGCTCCAGTTCGCCACCGGGCCGGTGTCCGCCCACCTCGTGGGCCGGGCGGCGCACCGCCACGGCGACTGGGATCGGCGCAACGCGGCGGTGGACCAGCTCGCCGAGGTCGACGAGCTGTGACCGCCACGGACCTGCACCCGGTCGTGGTGCCCGCCCACGAGTCGCCGCGAGCGTGGGCGCTGCGCTCGCTCGAGCTGCGTGGGCTCGCGATCGTGCGTTGGACCCGGGGCGAGCGGATCCCGGCGCCGCCCGACGTGGCGGCGCTCTACGTGGTCGACGACGACGTGGAGCCACCCGCCTGCCCGGCCGACCAGGACTGGGTCCGCGCCAGCGCGGCGCCCGACGAGATCGAGCTCCGGGGGCGGTCGCTGCTCGATCGCACCGAGCCCGACGTCCGGTCGCAGCCCGAGCTCGACGCCGATGGGGTCCTGCGGGTCGGGCGCCACCTGGTGGTGCTCCCGCCGCAGGAGGCCCGCCTCCTGGGCGCCCTGCTCGCCTCACCCGGGCGGCTGGTCCCGCGCGAGGCGCTGGTGGCCGCGGTGTGGCCCGACGGGCCGGCGACGGTGCGCACCGCGCTCGACAACCGGGTCAAGAACCTGCGGCGACGGCTGGGCGCCGTGCCGCTGCGGATCCACACCCTCCGAGGCCGTGGGCTGCTCGTCGAGCTGGTGGACGAGCCGTGACCGCCGTGCTGGTCGACCGGGACCGGACGGTACGGTCGGACGCCGTGGACCCGCTCGCCCAGCTGCACGACGAGGTGGTGGCGTGCCGGCGGTGCGAGCGCCTGGTGGCCTGGCGCGAGCAGGTGGGCGCCGAGAAGCGGGCCGCGTACCGCGACGAGGACTACTGGGCGCGACCGGTGCCCGGGTTCGGCGATCCTCGCGCCCGGCTGGTGGTGGTGGGCCTGGCGCCGGCCGCGCACGGCGCCAACCGGACGGGCCGCATGTTCACGGGCGATCGGTCCGGTGACTTCCTCTACGCCGCCCTCCACC
>JAGQSL010000298.1 GCA_020439525.1 Acidimicrobiales bacterium
GCGGCGACGGTGGTGGCGGTGGTGGTGGTGGCGGTGGCGGCGCCAACTCCTGCATCGACGCCAACGGCAACTCGGCCGGCGCCGGGGGCAACGGTGGGCTCGGCGGGAGCGGGGGCCAGGGCGGCGTTGGCGGCGGCAGCTCCATCGGTGTGTACATGTTCAACTCGGGCATCGTGCGGGTGATCAACACCGGCGTCACGACGGCTCGGGGATCGACCGGCCAGGCCGGCGGTGAGGGGGGCCGAGGTAGCACGGGCGGCGTGGGCGGTGGCGGCTTCGCCACCGGCGCGCTCGACCCGGGCGAGAACGGTGGCGGCGGTGGCGGCGGTGGTGGTGGCGGCGGTGGGTCCGGCGGCAACGGCGGCTTCGGCGGGGCCTCGATCGTCTTCTACCAGCTCGGCACCAGCCCCGCGCCCGAGACGGCGCTCGGCTCGGCGGCGGGCTACACGCTCGAGCCCATGGCCACCTACAAGGTGTACCTCCTGGCGGGCGGCAGCGGCACCACCAGCGGCAACGGCGGCGCCGGTGGCGCACCTTCGCCGTCGCTGGGCAACGGGCTGCTGGCCGGCGCCGGCGCCGGCGGCCCAGGGGGGCCGCCCACGACCGCCTACTCCATCAGCTTCAGCATCTTCAACTTCCAGGTGAACTGGTTCGGAGCATCGGCCCGGACCGGCGGCGCCGGCGGGGCGGGGCGCAGCGCCGCCAGCTCCGGCGCCGTCGGGACCCCAGGGCCGCGGTGCGTCCTCATGGCCTACGCCGCCAGCAACACCGCGCCGTTCGGGAGCTGCAGTGTCACTCCGTGACCCGATCCTCGGTGGGGGCACGAGGGTCGACGGCGAGGACGGGGCGGTGATGGTGATCGCCCTCGCCTTCTTGACCGTCGTGGGGCTCCTCGCCGTGGTGGTCCTGTCGATGGCGTGGACCGGGAGCAACACCCTCGCGGTGTACCGCCAAGACCGCGTCCTGCGCTACAACGCGGAGGCGGCCCTGCAGACGACGGTGCTGCGCCTGGCCACCAACCCGCTCATGGGCACGGTCGATCGGCCCGACCTCACCACCGACACCCGCGACTGCCCGATGGACTTCGCCCTCCAGCAGGACCCGGGCGGCACGGCACCCATCCCTCCCACCTTCACCAGCGGATCGTTCCTGAAGGTGACCTGCGCCCCCACGTCGGCGGCCAACGCCACCGGCCCCTGGGGCGGGAGCGGGGCCTCGGGCTACTACGACACGGTGAGCCAGACCCAGAGCCCGCGCGACGTCACGATCACGATCACCTGCACCTCGCCTCCGTCCACCAAGGCGAAGGACCCGGTCACCTGTGGCAGCGCCGGCACGTCGCAGGTGATCGCCAAGGCCCGGGTCCGCTTCGAGATCGACTACTCGCTGACCGACAAGCAGCGGTGGGCGGTCGTGCCCAAGGTGGTCACCTGGGACGTCCGCCGGTAGGCGGATTGGTCCCAACGGCCCACAGACAGCCCGTGGTCGGGTCCATAGAGTGATCCGAGCTCCGAGGTCTCGGAGCTCTCCGCACGGCCGGCGGCACCCGGCGGCCGTCCAACATCCCTTGGGGGGAACCAGCTGTGCTCAAGCACCTGCAGTCCAGTGAAGACTGGAGCCAGAAGTCCATCGGCGCGAAGGGCTTCACGCTCATCGAGCTCCTCGTCGTGATCGTGATCCTCGGCATCCTCGGTGCCGTGGTGGTCTTCTCGGTCCGTGGCGTGACCAACGACGCCAAGAAGAGCTCGTGCGCCACCGCCAAGCGCACCATCGCCACCGCCGCCGAGGCCTACTACGCCAAGAACGGCTCGTACACCTCGGTC
>JAGQSL010000299.1 GCA_020439525.1 Acidimicrobiales bacterium
CGTCGAGCTCGCTCGTGGGCCACGGGGCGCCGTTCACCGACCAAGAGCGCCGCAACGCCGCCTGGGCGCCGTGGGGCTATCCGTGCACCACCTGCGAGTCGCTGTTCCAGGAGCTGGTGGGCACCAGCCCGCGCTTCGCCTCGCTCGTGCTCGTGGACGGGATCTCCACCACCGGGGGCGCGCAGCAGCGGACGTGCACGCTGGCGGGCGTCGCCGGCACCGTCGCGTGCTGGTACATCGATCCCCGGCCGGGCACCATCGAGGGCGCCACGGGGTGGGCCACCACGGCACCGCTCGACGGCGGCAGCCCCACGGTGGCGCCCACTCCGCTGAGCGCGGCCTTCTACGTGGTCGACCGCGGCGCCACCGAGGAGCGCCACTGGCTCCGCGCCGACACGGGTTACGCCATCGACATCTCGGGCGTGCGCACCGTCGGCAAAAACGAGCGGCCACGCGCCGACCAGGCCGGATCGGGGGTCACGTGGCGCGCCAGCTCCGGGCTGTGCGACCTCGACCGGGGCGTGGGCGACTGCCTCCCGGTGCCGCCCGCCGGCCTGAACCTCACCCGCACGGTGGTGAACGGCACGTTCCGGCCCATCGCCCTCGATGCGCAAGGCGACGGGCGCGGCGACGTGCTGTGGATCGCACCTGGCTCGGCACCGGACTACCTCTGGAGCGGCGTGGGCGGCGGAGCGTTCACGTCGTCGCGCGCGAACGTCGGGGGCGACTTCGACGACGTGCTCGCGCTCGACGTGGACGGCGACGGCGACGACGACCTGCTCTGGTACGCCCGCCGCACCGGGACCGCCTACCTGTGGGGCGCGGTGGGCGACGGCACGTGGCGCTCGGTGCGCCTGGCGCGCCCGGCGGGCCTGCGCCCGATCGTGGTGGACACCGACGGCGACGGGGCCGACGAGATCCTCTGGTACGGCCCCGGCTCGCTGGCCGACGAGCTGTGGCGCTGGCAGGGCCTCGCCTTCGCCTCGCAGCGCCAGTCGATCCAGGGCAGCTACCTCGGCCTCCCGCTCGACGCCGACGGCGACGGGCGCACCGACATCCTCTGGTACGCGCCCGGTGGCGCCCCCGACCACCTGTGGCGCTCGACGGGCCTCGGCACCCACACCTCCCTCGACGCCACCGTGCAGGGGGCCTACTGGCCCCTCATCGGCGACTACGACGGCGACGGGGCCGACGACGTGCTGTGGTACGGCCCCGGCTCCGCCGCCGACAGCCTGTGGTTCGGCGGGCGCCGCGGCTTCACCAAGACCGCGGTCGCCGTCGCCGGGGAGTACCAGCCGATGATCGTCGACCTCGAGGGCGACGGCGCCGACGATGTGCTCTGGTACCGCCCCGGCACGGGGCCGGATCGTTGGTGGCGATGGGACCGCGCCCGCGCCATCTCGTCGGCGCCGATCGTGGCCGACGGGTCGGCCACGGCGATCGTCGGTGCGTTCTCGACCGGCGGCCGCGACGGGATCCTCTGGTACGCGCCGGGTCCGGCGTCCGACGGCGTCTGGTGGCGCTGAGCCCCCACGGGCTCAGCGGCGGGTCGGCGACGGCACGGGCGAGGCGCCACCGGCCTGGTGCCCGGCGCGCAGCTGTCCGCAGGCGGCATCGATGTCGGTGCCGCGCGTGCGCCGGACGGTGGCGTTGACCCCCAGCTCGTCGAGGTGGCGGGCGAAGGCGCGCACCCCCTCGGGCGAGGTGCCGCGCACCGGGTACCCGGGTGTCGGGTTGAGGGGGATCAGGTTGACGTGGGCCCGCAGCGGCCGGGCGTAGTCGGCGAGCTCGCGTGCGTGGCGGGCGCTGTCGTTGACGCCGTCGATGAGCGCCCACTCGAACGACAGGCGCCGCCGGGTGGCGGCCACGTACGCGGCGCACGCCTCGGCGAGCACGTCGAGGGGGTAGCGGCGGTTGATGGGCACGAGCTCGTCTCGCTCGGCGTCGTTGGCGACGTGCAGGGACACGGCCAGGTTCACCGGCAGGTCGGCGTCGGTGAGGCGGCGGATCCCGGGGACCACGCCCACGGTCGACAGGGTGAGGTGGCGGGCGCCGAGCCCCAGGTCGTCGTGGATCCGCCGCACCGCCTCCCACGTGCGGTCGTAGTTGGCGAACGGTTCGCCCATCCCCATGAACACCACGTTCGAGAGGCGCTTGCCGGCCTCGGCGGAGCGGCGTCGAGCCCGGACCACCTGCTCCACGATCTCGCCGGTGGTGAGGTGGCGGTCGAAGCCGGCTTGGCCGGTGGCGCAGAAGCCGCAGGCCATGGCGCACCCGGCCTGGGACGACACGCACACGGTGGTGCGGTCGGGGTAGTGCATCAGGACCGTCTCGATGCGCTGGCCATCGGCCAGCGACCACAGCCACTTCACGGTCTCGCCGTCGTCGCTCACCGACTCGGCCACCGGGGCGAGCGCGCTCGGCAGCGCGTCGGCCACCCGGAGGCGCAGCGCCTTGGGCAGGTTCGACCACGCCTCGGGCTCGGTGCCCTGGTCGTGGAGGCCTTGCCAGACCTGGTCGACGCGGTACCGCGGCTCGTCGGCGAGCAGCTCGCCCAGGTCCGCTCGGGTCCAGTCGTAGCGGGAGCGGGCGGTCACGACCGGATCCGGCGCCGCTGGTGCACGACGAAGCCGAGCCGCTCGTAGAGGTGGCGGGCGGCGCCGTTGTCGGCCTCCACGTACAGCATCCCGATGGCCAGGCCTCGCTCGGCGAGGTGGTCGAGGCCGGCGAGCACGAGGGCGGCGCCGAGGCCCCGACCGTGGAGGCTGGGGTCCACGCCGATCACGAAGATCTCCCCGAGCGCCGGCTCGGTGTCGGTCGGTTGGTGGACTCGGGTCCAGCACGAGCCGGCGAGGCGGTCGGGCCGATCGGGGTCGTCGAGCACCACGAACCCGGCGAGGTCGACCCACGGCTCGGCGAGCTGGCGGCGGAGCTGCTCGGCGGTCCGGTCGGCCTGGTCGGGGTGCCAGGCGAAGGCCCGGTTGTTGGTGGCGACCCACCGGTCGACGTCGACCGTGGGGTCGAACGGCCGTCCGGCGATGGTGGGGGCCGTGGCGCGCACCGGGTGGTCCCCGGGGATCGGCAGCGCCACCCGCAGCTGCACGACCTCGCGCACCTCGTCGAGCCCGAGGCGCTCGGCGACGCGCTCGGGGATCGGGAGGAGGTGGTCGGCGGGGTGGTCGGCGACCAAGCGCACCGTGCGGCCGCCGGCCCCGCAGGCGGCTCGGGCCACGAGACGGGATCCCTCGGCGACCAGGGCGTCGTCGTCTCGGTCGAGCGGCCCGTCGAGGCACAGGTCGAGGTGGCCGTCGGTCGCGTCGACGTGCAGCGACAGCGCGTCGTCCGTGCGGGTGCCGGTGCCGTCGGGTGCCACCCGCAGGACGCTACCGGCCGACGGCTCGCGGCCCGCCGGGGGCTGCGTATCCTCCCGCCCATGGCCCGACCCCGCACCCCCGCCGGACGCGCCCGGCGCGTCCACGAGCGCCTCGCCGAGGAGTACCCGGGATCGGCGGTGGACCTCTGCGAGCTCGATCACCGCAACGCCTTCGAGCTGCTGGCCGCCACGATCCTGTCTGCCCAGTCGACCGATGCGCGGGTCAACCTCGTCACGCCCGACCTCTTCGCCCGCTACCCGACGCCGGAGGCCCTCGCGGCGGCCGACCCCGCCGAGCTCGAGGTGGTGATCCACTCGACGGGCTTCTACCGCAACAAGGCCAAGAGCCTCATCGGCATGGCGAACGCCGTCGTCGACCGCTTCGGGGGCGAGGTGCCGACGTCGATGAGCGATTGGGTGACGGTCCCCGGGGTGGGGCGCAAGACGGCGAACGTCGTGCGCTCCGTGGCCCAGGGCCTGCCCGGCCTGCCCGTCGACACGCACGTGCTGCGCCTCTCGCACCGCCTCGAGCTGACCTCCGAGACCGATCCGGTGAAGGTGGAGCACGACCTCAACCCCATGGTGCCGGCGGCCGAGCGTGGGGTGTTCAGCCTTCGGGTGATCCTCCACGGCCGGCGGGTCTGCTTCGCCCGGAAGCCGGCCTGCGGGTCGTGCGTGCTGGCCGACTTCTGCCCGTCGGCCGGTCGGGTCTGAGCGGCGCGGTCGACGGATCGCGGCGGGAAAGCGCAAGTTGTGGCACGGATCGTGCCGAAAGTTTGTCCGGTTATGACGGATGTCACGTTCGAAATCGACCGTTGCGGTCGCAATGGACGTGACTCGGCCGGAGCGGGTCGCTACAGTGACTCCCGACGAGGTACCCGCCACCTCGTTGGACGCGACGCCGGGATCCGCCGCCTGGTGTCGCTGCACCGCCGCCCTTCGGGGCGGCGGTGCTGTTTTTCCCGGCAGACTGGGCCGATGCCCGCCGCCTCGGATCCCCAGTTGTCGTCCCTCGGTGCCTCGATCGAGGACCTCGCCCGGCGGGCGGCCGAGCTGGCCCAGGGGCTGGAGGGCGACGGCGCGTCCGAGCCGGCGGCCTCGCTGTTCGAGGTCGAGCGCTCGCTGCGCATGGCCGTCCGCTCGCTCGATCGGGCTCGCCGGACCCTGCCGTCCTGAGCCGGGCGCCGACCTGGGCGGTTTCGGGCTTCGGGCGCTTGCGGGGCGGCCGGTAGCCTCGCCGCCGTGCTCAACCGTCTCGACCTGCGCGGCGCCGGCGACGACCTGCGCGGCAAGCTCCCTCGCCCGGCCCAGGCGGCCGAGGGGCCGGTCGCCGCGGTCAAGGAGATCCTGGCCGAGGTGCGCGAGCGGGGCGACGAGGCGGTGCGCGACCTGACCGAGCGCTTCGATGGCGTGCGGCCCGCGTCGCTGCGGGTGCCGCCCGACGACATCGCCGCGGCCCTCCAAGCGATCGATCCCGAGCTGCGAACCGCCCTCGAGGCGGCGGCGGCGGGCATCGAGGACTTCCATCGCACGCAGCTGGTGGGCGACCACACCTACGAGCGCGACGGCATCGTGGTCGAGGGCCGCAAGGTCCCCGTCGACCGGGCCGGCTGCTACGTGCCCGGCGGGCGGGCGATCTACCCGAGCACGGTGCTGATGACCGCCATCCCGGCGAAGGTGGCCGGGGTGCCCGAGGTGGTGCTGTGCGTGCCGCCCGACGCGACGGGCTCGGTGCCCCAGGTGACGCTGGCCGCCGCGGCCGTGGCCGGGGTCGACGAGGTGTACGCCGTGGGCGGGGCCCAGGCGGTGGGGGCCATGGCCTACGGCACCGAGTCGGTGCGACCGGTCGACGTGATCGTCGGCCCGGGCAACGTGTTCGTCGCCATCGCCAAGCGCGAGGTGGCGGGGCTGGTGGGCGTGCCGTCGTCGTTCCCCGGCCCCTCCGAGGTCGTGGTGATCGCCGATGGCTCGGCGCCGGTCGACTTGGCGGCCGTCGACGTCATCCTCCAGGCCGAGCACGGCCCGGGTGGCCTCGCGTGGCTGATCAGCTGGGACGAGGCCGCGCTCGACGCCATCGACGCAGAGATCGCCGCCCAGGTCGCCGTGGCGCCGCGGCGAGGCGAGATCGAATCGACCTTCGCCGAGGGCGGCTACGCCGTGCTGGTCGATTCGCCCGAGCAGGCGGTGGCCGTCTCGAACACCATCGCCCCCGAGCACCTCGAGCTGATGACCGCGGACCCGCAGGCCCTGGTGCCGCTGGTGCGCCACGCCGGGGCCGTGTTCTGCGGACCGTGGTCGCCGGCGTCGGTGGGCGACTACCTGGCCGGGCCCAGCCACGTGCTGCCCACCGACGGCACCGCCCGCTTCGGCTCGGCGCTCACCGTCAGCGACTTCCAGAAGGACGTGCACGTGGTGACGCTCGACCGGGCGGCGGTCGAGCGCGCCGCGCCCACGGTGGCGGCCATCGCCCGGGCCGAGGGCCTCGCCGCCCACGCCGAGTCCGTGCTGCGCCGGCTGGACCGGCCGTGAGCGTCCCCGTCGCCCCGCGCGACGACGTGGCGATGATGGACGGGTACCACTCGCCGCAGGTCGACGTGGAGGTCCGCCTCAACACGAACGAGTCGCCGCTGCCGCCCTCGCCCGAGTTCGTGGCCGCGGTCGCTGCCGCGGTCGGCGACGTCCGCTGGCACCGCTACCCCGACCGGCTGGCCCGCGAGCTGCGGGCCCGGCTCGCCGAGCTGCACGGTGTGCGCGCCGACCAGGTCTTCGTGGCCAACGGCTCGAACGAGGTGCTCCAGACCCTGTCGCTCACCTACGCGGGGCCGGGGCGCTCGGTCGCGCTGTTCGAGCCGACCTACGCCATGCACTCGCAGATCGCCCGCGTCACCGGCGCGACGGTGGCCGAGGGCCGCCGGGGCGCCGACCTGGCCATCGACCTCGACGAGGTGCGGCGGGTGGTGTCGTCGGCTCGGCCGGCCATCACGTACCTGTGCTCGCCCAACAACCCGACCGGCATCGCCGAGACCCCCGAGACGGTGCGAGCGGTGCTCGAGCTGGTGGGCGAGGTGGGCGGCCTGCTCGTGGTCGACGAGGCGTACAGCCAGTTCGCGCCCTGGTCGGCGCTCGAGCTGGTCGCCGACGACGCGCCGCTGGTGGTGTCCCGCACCTACTCGAAGACCTGGTCGATGGCGGCGGCCCGGCTCGGCTACCTGATCGGGCCGGCCTGGCTGGTGGCCGAGCTCGACAAGGTCGTGCTGCCGTACCACCTGGACGCCCTGAAGCAGGCGGCCGGGCTGATCGCCCTCGACTACGTGGACGACATGGAGCGCCGGGTCTCGATCCTCACCGAGGAGCGGGGCCGGGTGGATGCCGCGCTGCGGGAGCTGCCCTGCGAGGTGTGGCCATCGGCCGCCAACTTCATCCTCTTCCGGCCCACCGCGGCGGATGCGGACGCCGTGTGGCAGGCGCTGGTGGACCGCTCGGTGCTGGTGCGCAACTGCTCGGGCTGGCCCGGTCTGAGCGGCTGCCTGCGGGTCACGATCGGCACCCGCGACGAAGACGACCGCTTCCTCGACGCCCTCTCGGAGGTCCTCACATGAGCCGCGCTGCCTCGGCGAGCCGCACCACCAAGGAGACGTCGATCTCCATCTCGCTCGACGTCGACGGGCCCACCGGCGCCGTGTCGGTGTCGACCGGGCTGCCGTTCTTCGACCACATGCTCGACCAGATCGGCCGCCACGGCGGGTTCGACCTGACGGTCGAGGCCACCGGCGACCTGGCGGTCGACGGGCACCACACGGTCGAGGACACGGGGATCTTGCTGGGCGAGGTGTTCCGCGAGGCGCTGGGGGACAAGGCGGGCGTGCGGCGGTTCGCGTCCGGGCTCTACCCCCTCGACGAGGCGCTGATCGAGGTGGCGCTCGACCTGTCGGGCCGTCCCTTCTGCGTCTACGAGGTGCCGTTCGGCGAGGTGCTGCCGCTGGGCGACCCGCCGTTCAACCCGGAGATGGCCGAGCACTTCTGGCAGTCGTTCGCCACCGCTGCGGGCATCACCCTGCACGTGCGCAAGAAGGCGGGCACGAACACCCACCACGTGGTGGAGGCGACGTTCAAGGGCGTGGCCCGGTGCCTGCGCGACGCGGTGCGGGTGGAGGGCACGGGCGTGCCGTCGACCAAGGGCTCGCTGTGACGCTCATCGCCGTCCTCGACTACGGGATCGGCAACCTGCGTTCGGCCCAGAAGGCGCTCGAGCACGTGGGCGCCGACGCCCGCCTGACCGCCGACCACGGGCTGATCGCGGAGGCGGCCGGCGTGGTGCTGCCGGGGGTCGGGGCGTTCGGTCGCTGCATGGCCTCGCTGCGCGACGCCGGGCTGCACGACGTGGCGCTCGAGGCGGCGTCGTCGGCGGCGGCAGGGGAGGGGCGGCCCTTCCTCGGCGTGTGCGTGGGGATGCAGATGCTGTTCGAGGGCTCGGACGAGTCGCCCGATGCGGTCGGTCTCGGCGTGCTCCCCGGACGGGTGGAGCTGCTGCCCGATGACGTGAAGCGCCCGCAGATGCAGTGGAACACGCTGCGCTGGCACCCTCGTTCGCAGGAGGGCGTGGTGCACCTGTCCGACGGCCAGCCCGATCCGTGCTGGATGTACTTCGTGCACTCCTACTGGGCTCGGCCGGCCGAGCCGTCCGACGTGGCGGCCACGTGCGACTACGGGACCGAGGTGACCGCCGCAGTCCAGCGGGGGCGGCTGTGGGCCACGCAGTTCCACCCGGAGAAGTCGTCGGCCAACGGGCTGCAGCTGCTGCGCGACTTCGTCGCGCAGTGCGAGGTGGGGGTGGGGTCCGGTGTCGGCGCCTGAGAAGCCGACCACCGTCGACGAGTACCTGGCCGGGGTCGAGGAGCCCAAGCGCTCGACGCTGGAGGCGGTGCGGGCGTCGATCCGCCGGGCCGTGCCCGACGCCGACGAGGTGATCTCGTACGGCATGCCGGCGTTCCGCCTCGGCGGGAAGGTCGTGGCCGGGTTCGCCGCCTTCAAGGCCCACCTCGCGTACCTGCCCCACAGCGGCTCCGTCTTCCCGCAGCTGGCCGACGAGCTGACCGGGTTCACGTACACCGATGGTTCGCTCCACTTCGCCGTCGACGAGCCGCTGCCCGACGCCCTGGTGGCCCGCTTGGTCGAGGTGCGACGGGCCGAGGCGGGGGTGTAGCGGTCGGGCTGCGGCCGCCGCCGCCAGGGGTGGTCCGGTTCGCACCACCTCAGAGCGACAAGCGACAACCGGGGGCGCGCTCGGCGGGCGCCGCCATCGCTTCGTTGTCAGACCCCTCGAGGAGGCTGGGGCCATGACCGCGCTCTCGCATCCGCTCCTCCGCCGACCCGACCCGTGGGGTGCTGCGCCGCCGCCGCTCGTGGTGGGCGGCCGCGATCTCCGGTACCTGCTCACGATCCTCCTGCACCGCTCCGGGCCTCTGACGGTGGCCCGGCTGGTCACGCTTCTCGAGGCCGAGGGCTTCGCCGTCCGGGGCCGACCGTCGAAGGAGATCTCCGATGCGCTGCGCTGGGAGGTGGGGCGCAAGCGCGTCGTCCGCTCGGTCGGGGTCGCTACGCCCCGGGCGTGATGCCCCGTCGACCGAGCGCCGCATCCACCGCCACGTGCTGCGGCTCGGTCGCGACCCCGACGATCGCCGCGGCCTCGGCGCCCGCTGGTGACCAGCCACAGGCGGCGAAGCTCGGCGCCGGGCCACTCGGCCGATGGTGACCAGCTCGCATCACGAGAGCTCGCCTCCTGCGTCAGAGGCCGACCGGCGTGGCGAACCTCACGCGTGCCGAATCTGCACTGCGCTCCGCCTCCCACCTCTATCGACGGCGTAAGGGGCCGCCCGCAGCAGGCGTGCGGCGCCACCCAGCGTTCTGGCGCAGTGCCAAGCGTCAGCGACCAAGCGCCATCCACCCCTCGATGGTGTGGAGGCTCCCCCTCGCTACCGCGGCCTCGATAGATATCGTGGCTGGTCATGAGGTGGAAGCGGCGGCGAGCCTTGCCGGATCAGTACGAGGTGTGGCTGTGGTCCTTCCCCGGGTTGCTGTTGGGACACGTCTTCCTACTCATGGTGGTCGCCGCGATGGTGGCCGAGTGGCACCTCTCGCTCCTCGGCTCACCGCTCGTCCTGCTTGGGTGGTTCATGCTCCGGGAGCGGACGACGTCGAACGCTGACGGCATCGTGTGCCACGGGTGGCCGTGGCCCTGGCAGGCCCGTCGGTTCTCATGGGACGAGATCGAGGAGATCGCGATCGGACAGTCAGACCTCCGGTTGGTGCCTGCCGATGGGGGCTACCCCCTTCCGGTCCCTGGGACCAAGGAGATGACCCTCCGCCGCCGGAAACGCGAGGCGAAGCTGGCCAACACCCGTGCTGGCCTCCTGCAGTGGCGCACCGAGGGTGTCGATCGCTAGCACCCGGAGTGCAGCCGCCTTGCCATGCACCGATGCACCGATGCACCCGGGAAACTTCGTCTGCGATGGAGCCTGAAGCGACCGAACAGCAGCAGGTGTGTCCGACCGGATCTGGTCGCTCACGGACATCGGCGCCCTGCTTGAGGAGGTCCATGAGCGGCTGGGCTACGGGTGGCGCTTCGCTGTAGTCGCGTGGGCGGGCCTCTCGGCGGTGGCCGGTCTCGCCGCCCTCGTGCTCACTCAATTCGATTCGCAGTACGACGAGGCAGGCGTAGCCGGTCGCCTGCTGGCTGGGGTCGGCGTAGGTCTCTTGACGATGGCCATCTACTCCCCGGTCACGCTGATCGCTGCCGCGTTGGTGGGGCTGGGGGCTGGTGTGGCCCATCGGCGCCGCCTCGCAGATTCAAACTGACCCACTCCCGGCGAGTGCGCGTTCTCCGGGTTCGGGTAGACCCGAAGTGCCGGTAGCGGACACCCGTGGACGCACCGTCTCGGCGAACCTCAGACGATCCCAATCTGCCCCCTAGCCGACCGTCCCACCTATCCGGCGGTAGGGGGCGGGCGTGAGCGTCAGAACCAGGGTTCGGGAGCAGGATCGTTGGTCGCGGCGCTGACCCTGCGGAACCGCTCGACCTCTGGGTCCGGGTACTTGGACACGCGGAGTGTTTCGAGCGAGGGGCAGGCTTCGAGGTCGCGGAGCGATTGATCGGGAGGCCGGACGCCGAACAACTCGAGGTGGCGCATCTGAGGCAGCTTGGCCAGCGGGCGAAGCGATTCGACCTCGGTGACCCGCCCAGAGGCGTCCCAGCTGGGAAGTGTCGAGATGGAGAGGACCTGCACGCTGACGAGCTCGGCGAGCGGATCGAGTGCACTGACCTTCGGGATGTGTAGGAGGCTGAGGTACCGCAATGACCGAAGGTGGCGCAGCGGCTCCAAGGTTGTGTCCGGATAGGTGGCCACCACCAGTCCCTCGACGTTGGGCATCCTGGCGAGGTCGGCGAGGGTCCGGTACTTGCAGTGCCACACCCGTAGCGAGGTCACCTCGCTGGGAGCGTCGAGCGCCGGGAAGTCCCTGGATGCGTCCCGCAACAGCTCGATGTGCACCGCCGGATGGTACCGACTGTCCTTTCCGAGCCGTTCGGGGTGTCCGCAAAGTGCCGGTAGGGACACCCTGGGCCGAGCGACCAGAAGAACGTCACGCCGGTCTGCCGTCCACGCGTTGTCGCTTGTCGCTCTGAGGTGGTCGCAAGGGAATGGTGCGACATTGGTCGGAGGAGCTCATCGTGCCGGGCGGGTGCCGGGGGCTGGGCGGGCGCGTTGGGGCGAGCTCCCCGGCGGCCGCGAAGATGCACGCCCATGGACCTGTACCCGGCGATCGATCTCCGCGGCGGCCAGTGCGTGCGCCTGTACCAGGGCGACTTCGCCAAGGAGACCGTCTACGGCGACGACCCCGTCGCCCAGGCCCGGCTCTTCGCCGACGCCGGCGCTCCCTGGATCCACGTGGTCGACCTCGACGCCGCCCGCACGGGCGAGGCGGTCAACCGACCCGTCATCGCGGCCATCGCCGCGGCGGTCGCGGTGCCGATCCAGACCGGCGGCGGCGTCCGCGACGACGCCAGCGCCCTTGCTCTCCTCGACGCCGGTGTGCGCCGGGTCGTCATCGGCACGGCGGCGCTCGACGACCCCGACTGGGCCCGGTCGCTGGCCGAGCGGTACCCGGGTCGGGTCGCCCTCGGCCTCGACGTGCGCGGCCGAGAGGTGTCGGTCCGCGGCTGGACCGAAGGCTCGGGCCGTCAGCTCGCCGACGTGGTCGCCCAGTTCGAGGACGCCCCGTTCGCCGCGCTGATCGTCACCCAGATCGACGTCGACGGCGTCGGCAGCGGCCCCGACGTGGAGCTCTACGCCGAGCTGGTGCAGACCACCGAGCTCGAGGTCATCGCCTCGGGCGGCGTCGGCAGCGCCGAGCACCTCCGCACGCTCGCCGCGTTCGGCGAGGAGGGTGCCCCGCTCTCGGGCGCGATCGTCGGCAAGGCCCTCTACGAGGGCGCCCTCAGCATCGACGAGGCCCTCGCCGCGGCCCGCAGCGAGTAGCAGCCGGCCTTCGATGCGCCCTCAGAGGGCGACGATCACCTTGCCGGTGTTCCCGCCGGTGAACAGCAGGTTGAGCGCCTCGGGCGTGCGCTCGAGGCCCTCGACCACGTGGACCGCGTGCTTCACCTTGCCGTCGAGCACCCAGCCGAACATCTCGCCCTGGGCCTCCGGGAACCGGTCGAGGTAGTCGAGGATGAGGAAGCCCTGCATCTTCGCCCGGCGCATGATCAGCATGAACGAGTTCTTCAGCCGGTACGCCGAGCCCCGGTCGTTGTAGGCCGAGATGGCGCCGCAGAGGACGACCCGTGCGCCGATCGAGATGCGCTCCAGCACGGCGTCGAGGATCTCGCCGCCGACGTTGTCGAAGTAGACGTCGATGCCCTCGGGGCAGGCCGCCGACAGCGCCTCGCCCACGTCGCCCGCCTTGTAGTCGATCGCCTCGTCGAACCCCAGCTCCTCCACGATCCACCGGCACTTCTCCGGGCCGCCGGCGATGCCTACCACCTTCCCCGCCCCCTTCAGCTTGGCGATCTGGCCGACCACCGAACCGGTGGCGCCTGCCGCGCCCGAGACCACGACCACGTCGCCCTCCTTCGGCTCGCCGACGTCGAGCAGGCCGAAGTACGCGGTCATGCCGGTGACCCCGAACACCGAGAGCACCGCGGTCGGGTCCATCCCGTCGGGCACCACGTTGCCGGTGCCGGGGGTGCCGTCGACCAGGGCGTAGTCCTGCCAGCCGAGCATCCCGAACACGGTGGTGCCCACGGGGAACTCATCGTTGCGGCTGGCCACCACGGTGCCCAGGCCGCCCGAGCGCACGACCTCGCCGATCCCGATGGGCGGCAGGTAGCCGGGCGCATCGTCCATCCAGGTGCGGATGGTGGGATCGATCGACACGTGGCTCACCTTCACCACGTACTCGCCGTCGCCCGGCTCGGGCACCGGCGCCTCCTCCATGGTCACGATGGTGTCGTCGACCATCCCCGTCGGGCGCTGGGCGAGGATCATGCGGCGGTTCGTCTCGGTCATGGCCGCATGATCGCGGAGAAGTCGGGCGATCGCTCGCCGCACGGTGCGGTAGACCAGCGCCGATGGACGTGGCGGACCTGCGGGCGCTCGACGAGATCGCCTCCGATGCCACGCCGTCGCCGATCGAGGCCGACGTGGCCGGCTGGTGGTGCAAGGCGGCGCCCGACCTTCCCTTTCGCCGCTGCAACGTCGCCCGCCCACCGCTCGGCGCCGGTGACGACCCCGAGCGCGCCCGGACGGCGCTCGCCGAGGTGCGCGCCTGGTACGCCGACATCGGGCAGCGGACCATCGTCCAGGTCAGCTCGGCCGACCCGTCCGCCCCGGCCCTCGACGCGGTGCTCGCCGCCGAGGGCCTCTCGATCGAGGCGCCCGTGCTGGTCCTGGTCGCAGCGGTGGGCGACCTGCGAGCCGGGGTCGATCATCCACCGCCACGGGGCGAGATCGACCCGACGTCTGCCGTGGTGACGGCGGGCATCGACGAGCCCTGGGCCCGGTCCTTCGGGGTGATCCACGGCGGGGGAGCGACCCAGGAGGGGCGAACCGCGGCCTACGGCCGGATGCTCGCGGCCTTCGGCGACCGAGCCCTCGCCGCCACGGTCGTCGACGACCGGGGCGCCACGGTCGGCCTCGGCTACAGCGTGCTCGACCGAGGGTGGCTGGGCATCTTCGGCATGGGCACGGCACCGGCGCACCGACGCCGGGGCATCGCCAGCGCCATCGTGCGGGCGATGGCCGACGCCGGCGCCGAGCGGCGTGCCACCTCGGCCTACCTCCAGGTCGAAACCGAGAACGCCGCCGCCATCGCGTGCTACGAGCGCCTCGGCTTCACCGTCAGCCACCGCTACCACTACCGCTCCGAGGGCCTCGATCCCACCCAGGGCTGCTGACCCCGCGCCACCAGCCCGCCCGCCGCCTTCCCACCGCCCCGGTTCTGCAGCGCCTGGTGGTCATCTACGACCATCGTCCGCTGCAGAAGGGGAGGGTGCCGGTTCTGCAGCGCCTGGTGGTCATCTACGACCATCGTCCGCTGCAGAACCGGGGTGGGTGGGCGCGGGGCCGGGATCGTGGTTGGGGGCGGCGGCCGGGCGACGGTACGGTCGCCCGTCGTGCGCACCGCCCGGGTCATCCCCTGCCTCGACGTCACCGCCGGCCGGGTGGTCAAGGGCGTGAACTTCGTCGACCTGCGCGATGCCGGCGACCCGGTCGAGCTCGCCGCCCGCTACGACCGGGAGGGTGCCGACGAGCTGGTGTTCC
>JAGQSL010000300.1:0-5278 GCA_020439525.1 Acidimicrobiales bacterium
CCGAACGCGAGGATGCGCTTCAGGTCGTACTGGCGCAGGGCGCGCCACCCCCCGAGCACCATGGTGGTGAGCCCGACCGCGAGCACGATGGGCCGCCAGGCGCCCTGCTCGGCGAAGGCCGGAGCGAAGCGGGCCACCAGGTACACGCCCGCCTTCACCATGGTGGCCGAGTGCAGGTACGCGCTCACCGGCGTGGGGGCGACCATGGCCCCGGGGAGCCAGCTGGAGAACGGCCACTGGGCCGACTTGGTGAAGGCGCCGAGGAGCACCAGCACCAGGCCGACCTCGACCGCGGTGCCCGCGGGCGGCGAGGCCAGCAGGGCGCTCAGCTGGTAGGTGCCGGCGGACTCGCCGATCAGCACGAACCCTCCGAGCATGGCCAGGCCACCGGCGCCGGTGATGAGGATCGCCTGCAGCGCCGAGGCCCGCGCCCGAGGGTCGCGGTCGTTCCAGCCGACCAGGAGGTAGGAGGTGACCGACGTGAGCTCCCAGCCGACGTAGAGCAGCAGTAGGTCGTCGGCGGTGACCACGAGGACCATCGCCGCGGTGAACAGCGCGAGCAGCCCGGCGAGGCGGTGCAGGCCCTCGCGGTCGGCAGCGAAGTAGCGCGCCGCGTAGGCGTGGACGAGCACGCCGATGCCGGTGACGAGCAGCACCATGAGCAGGCCCATGGCGTCGAGCCGCAGGTCGAGGGTGAGGCCGATCGACGGCACCCAGGTGCGCCGCTCGACCACGGCCGATCCGTCGAGGACCTCGCCGGCGTGGGCCACCGCCAGGGCGAGCCCGACGGCGGTCGAGGCGCCCGCGACCGCGAAGGCGCGCCGGCCCAGCCGGCGACCGGCGCCGACGAGCACCAGGCCGGTGGCGGCCTGCAGCGCGAGGAACCAGATCAGGGGAGCGTCTCCGGAGGGTCGACGAGGACGGGTGCCGACCAGACTTCCCGGCGCTCCGAGCTCCCCACCGTACCCGACCCCACGCGCGCCCCGTTCAGGATCCGTTCAGGTGCGTCAGCCGCGCACCGGGTCGCCGTGGGGCTCGAAGCGCATGCGCACCTCGGTGCCGTCGCCGGTGGGGCGGAACTCCACGTGGTCGGTGAGCATCCGCAGCAGCGGGATGCCGAGGCCGCCCTCGTACTCGAGCCGGGCGGGGTCGGTGACCTCCGGGTGCGGCACGAGCGTGCTCGGATCGAAGCCGCCGGCGTGGTCGGTGACCACCACGTCGATGCATCCCACGCCGACGGTGCAGCGCATGAGGATCGGCAGCCCCACCGGGGGCACGGCGGTCCGTTCGTCCGCCGCGAGCTGGGCCTGGATGGCGTTGGTGCACGCCTCGGACACGGCGAGGCGGAGGTCGGCGCCGCGCTCGTCGTCGAAGAGGGGGTCCGACGCCACGATCGCCCCGACCACCAGGCGGGCGACCGAGACGACCTCGGGGCGGGCGGGCAGCGCCAGCTCCACCACCTCGGGGTCGGGCGCGGCGTGCACGGCGGCGGGTCAGCCCTCGCTGGCGAGGGCGTCGTCGAGGGTGGGGGCCACGTTGAACACGGTGTCGAGGCCCGTGATCTCGAACACCTTCAGGATCCGGGGCTCCGAGCAGACGACGGCGAAGGCGCCGTCGTGGGTGCGGACCCGCTTGAGCCCGCTGATGAGCACGCCGAGGCCCGTGGAGTCGATGAAGTCGACCGCCTCGAGGCTGACCACGATGCGGTGGTGCCCCTCGCTCACCAGCGCGATGAGCTGCTCGCGCAGCCGCGGCGCCGTGGCCACGTCGATCTCGCCCCCGACCTCGACGATGGACCACTCGCCCCGCTGGCTCACGTCGAGTCGAAGATCCATCCACCGCTCCTTGGCGTCTGATCAGGTGGGGTTCAGGCTAGCGGCGGCGACCTCGTGGTTCGGGCGGCCGTCGCGGGGCGGCGACGCCGGAACGACACGGGTGTAGCCTGGCGAACGCCTGTTCCCTGCCCGGTCTCCCGCCCATGGCCATCACCGCCCACGATCCGGCCGACTCCCTCCTGCGGGCCCTCGGCGCGCGCCTGGGCGACGGCGGGCTGGTGCACCTCGAGCGGCTGGCGGCCCGCCCGCCCCGCTACGGCCAGCTGGCCCGTCCCCTGCCGGGCTGGCTCGCCGAGCGGCTGGTGGAGCTGGGCATCGACGAGCTGTGGACCCACCAGGCCGAGGCCGTCTCGCTGGTGCGCGACCGGCGCTCCACGGTGGTGGCCACCGGCACCGCGTCGGGCAAGTCGCTCTGCTACCAGCTGCCCATCGCCGAGGCGGTGAACGACCCGATCAAGCCGGGCACCGCCCTCGCCCTGTTCCCCACCAAGGCCCTGGCCCAAGACCAGCTGAAGGGCTTCGGCCACCTCTCGGTGCCCAACCTGGTGGCGGCCACCTACGACGGCGACACCGACCCCGAGATGCGCACGTGGGTGCGGCGCAACGCCAACGTGGTGCTCACCAACCCGGAGATGCTCCACTGCGGGATCCTCCCCCACCACGAGCGCTGGGCCACGTTCCTCATGCGCCTGCGCTACGTCGTGATCGACGAGCTCCACGTGCTGCGCGGCGTGTTCGGCACCCACGTGGGCCACCTCGTGCGCCGGTTGCGCCGGGTGTGCGAGGCCTACGGCGCCAGCCCCACCTTCGTGTTCTCGTCGGCCACCATCGGCGAGCCCGCCCGCCTCGCCGCCGACGTGTGCGGCCTGCCCGTGGAGGAGGTGACCGACGACGGCTCCCCGAAGGGCGAGCGGCTGGTGGCCTTCGTCGACCCCACCGAGATCGGGGGCCCGAAGGCGGCCCGCTCGGCCAACCAGGTCACGGCCGGGCTGGTGGCCGACCTGGTCCGCTCGGGCCATCGCACCCTCGCCTTCTGCCGCAGCCGGGCCGGCACCGAGGTGGTGGCGGCCGAGGTGGTGCGTGGCCACCCCGACCTCGCCGGGCGGGTCCGCCCCTACCGCGGCGGGTACCTGGCGGCCGAGCGCCGCGAGATCGAGGCCCAGCTGTTCAGCGGGCAGCTCGGCGGGGTGGTGGCCACCAACGCCCTCGAGCTGGGCATCGACGTGGGCGGCCTCGACGCCTGCGTGCTCACCGGGTTCCCCGGCACGATCGCCTCGATGTGGCAGCAGATGGGCCGGGCCGGGCGCGAGGGCCAGCCCAGCCTGTCGGTGCTGGTGGCCGGGGAGGACCAGCTCGACCGCTACTTCCTCGCCCACCCCGACGAGGTGTTCACCCGGGCGCCCGAGCCGGCGGTGGTGAACCTGGCCAACCCGTTCGTCCTCGATCCGCACCTGGCCTGCGGCGCCTACGAGACGCCGCTGTCGCACCACGACGAGACCTGGTGGGGCGACCACCTCCACGACGGCGTGCACCGGCTGGTGCTCGACGACCGCCTCCGGCTCCGCCAGCGTGGCGACCGCATCCGGGCCTACTTCTCGGCGCGTGGCCACCCCTCCTCGGGCATGGGCCTGCGCTCGGGCTCCACCCAGGAGGTGCGGATCGCCTTCGCCGACGGCTCGCTCGTGGGCACCGTCGATCGGGCCCGGGCCTGCGAGATGGTGCACCCCGGCGCCATCTACCTCCACCAAGGCCGGCCCCACCGGGTGGTGTCGCTCGACCTGGTGGACGGCGCCGCGATCGTGGAGCCCGACGACGGGCGCGAGTACACGCTGGCGCGCACCGATGTGGACCTGAAGATCCTCTCGGTCGACCGCACCCAGCCGCTCGGCGCCCTCGAGATGGGCCTCGGCGCGGTGGAGGTCACCAGCCGGGTCACCGGCTACCAGCGGCGCGAGGTGCTCACCGGCAAGATCCTCGGCCACGAGGAGCTCGACCTGCCGCCGTCGCACCTCATCACGCGCGGGTACTGGTGGGTGATCCCGCCCGAGGTGCTGCGCGCCGCCCGCCTCGGCGACGGCGACGTGCCCGGCGCGCTGCACGCCGCAGAGCACGCGGCCATCGGGATCCTGCCGCTGTTCACCATCTGCGACCGCTGGGACGTGGGCGGCGTGAGCACCCCGTGGCTGGGCGACCTCGACGGTCCGGCGATCGTCATCTACGACGGCCACCCGGGCGGGGCGGGGATCGCCGAGCTGGGCTACGAGTTCGCCGACCGCCAGCTCCAGGCCACGCTCGACGTGCTCGACCGGTGCCGCTGCCGCAGCGGCTGCCCGAGCTGCGTGCAGAGCCCCAAGTGCGGCAGCTGGAACGAGCCGCTCGACAAGGCCGCCGCCGCCCGGCTCCTGCGCGCCGCGCAGCTCCCCCGCTGACGCTGGCCCCAGCGGGCGCTCGGCCCGCCTGGCTAACGTCCGGCCCGTGCGCGGGTCTGCGGGGGTCCCAGGAGTGCGTCGGGCGGCCGGCGCCCTGGCCGCCACCGCCCTCGCGAGCGCGCTGGTGCTGGTGGCCGCACCCCCGACGCCGGCCTTCGCCCACACGCCCCACGACCAGATCCCGAGCGTCGCGGCCACCGCCGACCTCGGACCCGACGGCGGGGTGGCGATGGTGATCTCGCGCGACCGGCTCCTGCGGAGCACCGACGGCGGCCAGCACTGGTCGCGCGTCGTGCGGGGCATCACCACGGCGTCGCCGATCGCCGACGTCGCCGTGGCGCCCAGCGATCCCGATCGGATGCTCCTGGTCTCACGGGGCGGCGGCGCGTTCCGGTCCGACGACGGGGGCACGAGCTGGCGCGCCGTCGACGAGGGCCTGGCGCTCAACCTGGCGTGGGTGGCGATCTCGCCGCGCGACCCCGACGTCGCGGTGGCCTCCGGCGCCTACGGCGCCCCCCTCTACCGGACGGGCGACGGGGGCGAGCACTGGGAGAGCACCGGCATCGCCGGTGCGGCGAGCGTGGGCTTCGCCGCCCGGAGCGACCTGGTGCTGGTGGGCGACCTCACCGGCCAGCTGCACCGCAGCGACGACGCCGGCACCACGTGGGGATCGCCGAAGAAGATCACCGAGGGCGCCAAGGCCGCGGTGCGGGCGCTGGCCATCGACGATCGCACCGACGGCGAGGTGCGCGTGCTCGCCGGGACCGACCGCGAAGGGCTGCTGGTGAGCACCGATGGCGGGGCCACGTTCACCGCCGGGACGAAGCTCGGCAAGGACGACCGGGTCCGCGACGTGGCGCTCTCGCCCGCCGACGCCACCACGGCGTTCGCCAGCACGTGGGCCGGCGGCGCCTGCCGCAGCACCGATCGGGGCGACACGTGGACGTGCACCCGCGACGGGCTGAGCACCGACCACCAGGCCGACGAGCTCCCCACGAAGCTGCCGCAGTTCGG
>JAGQSL010000300.1:5340-11849 GCA_020439525.1 Acidimicrobiales bacterium
TGTTCCGCAGCACCGACGGCGGCGCCAGCTGGGCCGAGGTGGAGACCCAGGGGCCGCGCAACGTGGTGTCGCTGGCCGTGACGGCGGGGGCGTCGGGCGCGCCGCCGACGGTGGCGATCGCCCAGTACCTGAACGGCGTGCTGGTGTCCGACGACGGGGGCGGCTCGTGGGCCGAGCGCGACGAGGGCCTGGCGACGGCGTTCGACTGGGCCCTGCGCGAGGACTACGTGGCTCGGATGGTGGAGGTCGACGCGTCGCCCGCCTACGCGGAGGATCGCACCCTGTTCGCATCGCAGCGCGGCTACCTGGCTCGCTCGACCGACGCCGGCGAGACCTGGGAGGTGCGGGTGCTCCCCGGCATCGCCAACGAGCAGGACCGCCCGCCCGACTACTTCACGATCGCGATCTCGCCCACCTACGCCGACGACGGCACCGTGCTGGTGGGCACCGACCGGGGCAAGGTGTTCCGCACGACCGACCGAGGCGACTCCTGGGAGCGCCTCGACGACCTCGGGGCCGAGGTGGTGGCCCTGGTGCTGTCGCCGACCTTCGACCGCGACCAGACGGCGGTGGTGGCCACCATCGGCGGCGTGTCGATCACCACCGACGGGGGCGACTCGTGGACGGTGGTGGACGACGACGTGCCCCGGCCCACCGGGCTCGCCCTCGCCGGGGCGTTCCCCGACGACGCCACGATGTGGCTGGCCACGAACGAAGGCCTCTACCGCTCGACCGGGCCGACCGATGCCTTCGAGGCGGTGGACGACCCTGCGTTCCCGGCCGACGCCAAGGTGGAGGGGGTCGCCGCGGCCCCGGGCGCGGACGTGCTGCTCGTGAGCGTGCGGGGCCTCGGCCTGTTCCGCAGCACCGATGGGGGCGAGCGGTTCGAGGCGGTGGCCGACGACCTGCGCGACGAGCAGCTCCAGCTGTCGAACTGGTACCACGCCACCTCGCCTCCGATCGCGTTCTCGCCGGACTTCGAGCGCGACCAGACGGTGTACGGGTACGCCGACGAGCACCTGCTGCGCTCGACCGACGCCGGCGAGACCTGGACCGAGGTGGAGCGCCCCACCGCCACCCACGACACCGATCCGTCGGCGGCGCCCGCGCCGCTGCTCTCCTTGCCCGAGCCGGGCGTGGAGGGGATCGTGCGGGCCGACGGGACGGTCGCGGCATCGGCCTCCGCCGACGACGACGGCGGCGACGGCACGGCCACCACCCTCGTGGTCGGCGGCACCGTCGCGCTGGCGGCGGTGGTGGCCGGTGGCGTGGCGTGGCGCCGTCGCCGCCGAGGACGGGCGAGCTGACCCCTCACGACGTGCCCTCGACGCGCATCACGACCGTGGCGGTCAGCACCGGGTCGCCGACGAGGGGGCCGATGAGGGCGACCTCGGTGGGCACCCGATAGCGCACGACGACCCGTGCGTCGCCGCCCGGCGGGCCGATCGACGCGTCGACGTCGACGAGCTGCGGGCGGAGCCCCGGCGTCGCTCGTGCCGCCGCGACGGCATCGTCGACCGAGCCCGACACGGCGGCGGCGCGCGCCCCCTGGCGAGCGGCGTCGACGACGAGGACCTGAGCCCGGGCGACCAGCGCCACCTGGAGCACCAGCAGCAGCGACAGCACCACCACCGGGAGGACCAGGACCAGCTCGACGGTCGACTGCCCGGCGGCCGAGCGACCGTCGAGCCGGGCCACGTCAGCCCACCTCCCCGATCAGCTGGTCGACGACCGCGTCGAACAGCTTGGAGATGGCACCGGACTTGGCGGCCCAGGCCGCGAGCAGCAGGGCGATGGCCGCCGCACCGAGCAGCACGAGGGCGTACTCGGCGGTGGCCTGGCCGCGCTGGTCGCGACGGTCGGGCCGGGCGCGCTCGAGCGACGCGAGCAGGTAGGGGATGCACAGCAGCATGGGGCTGCTCCTGGAGTTGGGGGGAGGGTGCGGTCGCGCCGGCGCGACGAGCGGATCGGCTCGGCGTCAGCGGCCGAGCGAGGCGAGCGAGACCAGCAGGACGGGCACGACGGCCAGCAGGATCGCGGCCGGCAGGATGCACCCGGCGAGCGGGAGCAGCAGGGTCACCGGCAGGCGGCGAGCCGCGGTCTCGGCGTGGCGTCGCCGCTGCTCTCGCGCCGACGCGGACACCTGACGGAGGGGCGCCACGAGCGGGGCCCCCGTCCGGCTGGCGCGACGCAGGGCATCGATGAGCGGCCCGGCACCGCGGCCGATCGTGGCCGCGAGGTCGTCGAGCACGGCATCGAGGGGCAGGCCCCGTCGGCGGCGGCGGTCGGCGTCTCGGAGCGCGTTGCGCAGCGCCGGCGGCGCCCGCGGCGCCACGGCCTCGAGCGCGAGCGCCACCGGGAGGCCGGCGGATGCGGCGACCACGAAGAGGTCGATGAGCTCGGGCAGCTCGCGCTCGATCGCCCCCCGTCGCCGAGACGACGCTCGGCGCCGGCCGAGCGCCGCGACCAGGGCGACGCCCAGCCCGACAGCGAGGGTCGTGACCACGCCCACCACGACGACGGACGTGGCGACGAGCCCGAGCCCGACTCCCACCGGCGCCCGGCGGAGTCGGGTACCGGTGGGGCCCAGACGGCGCCGCGGGGCGAGCGACCGCCCCGCGACGGCGGCTCGATGCCGAGCTGGGCCGAGCGCGGCGACCACCAGCGCGCCCGCGACGAGGCCGGCGACCGCGGCGGTGCTCATCGGACGCGCCGCACGAGCGAGGCCATCCACCACGCCCCGACCGCGTCGAGCAGGAGCCCGCCCGCGATGGTCCCCGGGCCCGCGGCCGTGGTCACGTAGAAGCGCCGGACCCTCGAGTCGACGAGGGCGACGAGGATCGCGAAGGCGAGGGGGGCTGCGACCAGCACCGCGGTCGAGGCCGCGGCCTGCGAGGAGAGGGCACGGACCTCACGGCGCAGCGATCGCCGTTCGTCGAGCGTCGCCACCACCGCATCGAGCGCCCCCACCTCGGAGCCACCGGTGGTGCTGGCGATGGCGAGCGCATCGGCCACCAGGCGCACCTCGCCGCCGCCATCGTCGGCCCACGCCTCGATGGCGACGGCGAGAGGCGTGCCGGCCCGGGCCCGCCGCAAGACCCCCGTCGCACCTGCAGCCCACGGGCCGTCGGCGCCCGCCAGCGCGGCCAGGGCGCCGAGCACCGACCCGCCCGACGCGAGGGCGGCGCGGAGCCGGAGCACCTCCCCGACCACGTCGTCGGGCGCGGCGCGCCGATGGACGCGGAGGAGCGCTCGGATGGATCGGATCGAGCCCGCCCCGAGCGGGACCGGCCGAGCGCCGCGCACCGGTGAGCGGGCCGCGACGCCGGCGAGCAGGACGAGCGCACCCGCGCCGAGGGCCGGCGCGATCGCCCTCATGCGGCCACCGTCACGCCGAGCCGGCGCGCCGGGCGCGAGGGCGACCCCACCAGCCCACGGCCGTCGGCGAGGGTGCGCACGGAGGCGCCGGTGCCATCGGCCGCCACCACGACCTCGACCACCTCGACGACGCCGCGGCGCCCGGCGCCATCGCGCCCGAGGTGCACGATCAGATCGATCGCGCCGGCCAGCTGCTCGCGGACGGCGTGGGCGGGCATCCCCACCCCGGCCATCAGCACCAGGGTCTCGAGGCGGCGCAGCGCGTCCTGGGCCCCGTTCGCGTGCACGGTGGACAGCGATCCGTCGTGGCCGGTGGACAGCGCCGCGAGGAGGTCGAACGCCTCGGCCCCACGAACCTCGCCGACGACGAGCCGGTCGGGCCGCATCCGCAGCGCGTTGCGCACGAGGTCGCGGATGGTGACCTCTGGCGCCCCGTCGGACGAGCCGGCACGCGCCTCGAGGCGGACCACGTGGGCCGCGCCGAGCCGCAGCTCGGCGGCGTCCTCCACGGTGACGATCCGCTCGCCGGGGGGCACCTCGCCCGCCAAGGCGTTGAGCAACGTCGTCTTGCCCGAGCCGGTGGCCCCGGAGACCACGACGTTGGCCCGGTCGCCCACGGCGGCCCGCAGCAGGCGGGCCACCTCGGGCGCCGCGAGGTCCTCGAGGGCGAAGGGCTCGACGGCGAAGCGCCGGATGGTGATGCACGGCCCGTCGACCGCCAGGGGCGGCATGGCGACGTGGACGCGCGAGCCGTCGGGCAACCGGCCATCGACCAGGGCGTGCACCGGATCGGCCCGTCGTCCCAGCGGGGCGACGATCCGCTCGACGAGGAGCGCCACCTGCGATCCGGTCAGCACCACGTCGCTCCGCTCGAGGCGCCCGCCTCGCTCCACCCAGACGGGGCCGGGCCCGTTCACCATCACGTCGGTCACCCCCGGCTCGCGCAGGAGCGGCTCGAGCGGGCCGAGGCCGTCGAGCTGGGCGCGCACGGCGGCGACGGAGCGGGCGACCTCTGCGGCGCTGCGGAGCGGGTCCGCGGCGCGGATCAGCTCGGCGATGCGCTCGTCGTCGGGCGCCGGCCCGTCGACGTCGGTGGCGAGGGCTCGGTGGAGGTCGTGCTCGAGCGCGCTCATGCCGCGCCTCCCAGTGCCAGCAGGAACCGCCGCGGGAACGGACGCTTGGTCTCGCCGGCGTCGACCGACGCGCCGATCGCCGGGTCCACCTCGATCTCGGCCACGACGGGTGCCCCGCAGCGATTGGCGACGCCGCGCCATCCGAGCGCGCGCCGCCGATCGCGCACGACCACCACCGCGTCGGGGACGGCAGGGAGCTCGGCGAGGGCCCGCATCGACAAGGGGCAGGCGCGCACCACGAGGATCGACCGTTCGGCGGCCGCCACGAGCGAGGCGCCGACCGGACGGCCCACCTCCTGGCCGACGTCGGCGACCACGATCCGCTCGTCGCCGGCCAGCGTCGCGGCGAGGGCATGAGCGCGATCGTCGCACCACGCCCCCTCCCCGGCGGGCAGCAGCCGGCGCCGCTCGTCGACCGGCTCCTCGAGCCGGCCGAGCGCATCGACGGGCACCGCCGGGCCGGCGCGGGTCCAGCCGCGCAGCCCGGCCGACGAGCTGGGCGGCAGACCGTGCAGCAGCGGCTGGTCACCCGCCAGATCGACCAGCAGCACGTCGTGGCGCAGCAGCTGCGCCTGTGCGGCCGCCATGCCCGCCGCCACCACGGTGGCGCCGGCACCACCCTTCACCGTCCAGCACGCCACCAGCACGGTGCGCACCTCCCACGATCGCTCGCTCGATCAGGTTGCGGGGAAGGCGAGCGCCACCGTAGCGAGCACGACCCACCGCCGAGCCCCGGTGCCCGAGCCAGATGGGTAGCGGGACGCGACGATCCGGGCGCGACGAAGGCGACCCGCGAGCACGGCACGGAGGCCGCGGGCGGATCGCCTTCGAAGGTCGGGTGACGGCCCTCAGCAGGCCGTCGGCATCAGACCGCCTTGATCTTCTTGGCCGCGACGGCGCCGAGAGCGATGAGGGCGATGAGGATCAGCAGCTTCTTCATGGGCCCGAGCCTACGACGCCACGCGGGCGCGCGCTTCGGGTTCGGCCCCTCGCGTCCCGTAGCCTGGTCACCCAGGAGGGCAACGCTTCCCCGCCCTCCGTCGCGGCGGCTCCCCGACGCGACCTCCACCCGGGATCCACCCTTGTCCGACGCCACCCTCCACCCGGTCGGTGCGACGACCCCCTCGTCCGCACCCGCTGTCGACGATCGGCCCGCCCGATCGCTGCGCCGCCGGCTCCGCGCGCCCCTGCTCACGTCGCTCGTGGTGCAGATCGTGCTGGTGCTGGGCGACCGCATGCCCTCGGTCGACGCCATGTCGTACTTCGAGACGGGCCGGAACTGGGTCGACGGCAAGGGCTACACCCGCCAGGGCAGCCCTGAGCTGCACTTCCCGCCGGTCGCCCCGCTGGGCTTCGGCATCCTCGAGAAGCTCCTCGGCTCCGACATCTTCGCCCTCCGGGCCTGGAACCTGCTGTGGGGCCTCGCCGCGGTCCTGCTGCTCACGGCCATCGGCTGGTACCTCAGCTGCGACGACGACGTGGTGGTGGCCACCGCCTGGTTCGCCACGCTGGTGCCCGGCGTCATCACCCTGTCGATCAAGGGGGCGAGCGGCAGCGAGCTGCCCGCCGCCTGCTTCCTCCTCGCCTCGGCCCTCGTGGTGCTGTGGGCGCTCGACCGCGGCCGCGGCCCGCTCGGCCTGCGCCGCTACGGCGCGGTGGCCGGCGCCGGGGCCCTCACCGGGCTGGCCTACCTCACCCGCCCCGAATCGCTCATGCCCGGCGGCGCCATCGGCCTCTTCGTGCTGATCCTCGCCTGGCGCTCGTCCGACCACGGCCCGAAGCTCGCCGCCCGTCGGGCGCTGGCCGCCGGCGCGGCGTTCGGCGTGACCACCGCCCTGCTCATGGCGCCGTACCTCGCCTACATGCACGGCAACACCGGCTCCTGGTCGCTCACCTCGAAGACCAAGGACGCGTCCATCGACGCGTGGCGAGCCGTGGCCGAGGACAACCGCCTCGAGCGCGACCAGATCCTGTACGCCATCCAGCCCGACGGCGTGT
>JAGQSL010000301.1 GCA_020439525.1 Acidimicrobiales bacterium
CGGGGTCGAAGAAGACCGGGTCCCACCGGCCCTCGGGGACCTCGGTGATGGCGTCGACCCCGTCGACCACGCTGCGCCAGAGGGCGTCGATCGTGGGCGCGCCGGGGAACAGCCCGGCCAGGCCCACGATGGCGACGGCGTCGGCCACGATCAGTCGGTGGTGGTCGGGTGGCCGCCGAGCAGGTCGGCGGCCTCGGCGTGGTCGAGCGGCGGGCCGAAGGCCTCGGGCGCCCCCCGCATCACCACGAGCTGCGACGGGCCCTCGGCCTCGCCGATCTCGTGGAGGATCGCCATCACCCCGTCGTCGGGGTCGACGAGGCCGATGCCCCGGCGGGCGTACTCGCGCTCGAGCTCGGGCGACACCATGCCGCCGCCGGCCCACGGGCCCCAGTCGATGCTGAGCACGCGGCAGCCGTGGTGGCCGTCGTGGGCCCGGGCGAGGGCGTCGAGCGCATCGTTGGCGGCGGCGTAGTCGGTCTGGCCGCGGTTGCCCACCACGCCGCTGATGGAGCCGAACAGCACCACGAAGCGCACCCCGAGGTGAAGGCGGTCGAGGATCGCCCGGGCGCCGTCGACCTTGGTCCCGAACACCCGGTCGAAGCCCTCGGCGGTCTTGTCGCGCAGGAAGCGGTCGTCGAGCACCCCAGCGCCGTGGACGACGCCGTCGAGGCGGCCGAACCGGGCGTGGACCTCGTCGAGCAGGGCACCGAACTCGGGCGCCCGGACGTCGACGGCGTGGTACTCGACGGTGGCACCGAACGAGCGCATGAGCGCCAGGCTCGTGCGGATCTCCCGATCGGCGAGGATCCGATCGCAGGCCACCTCGATGTCGTGCGGCGTGGTGAGCTCGCCGATCTCGAGCAGGGCGCGTCGCAGCGCCGGGCGGTCGGCGGCGCCCGCCGTGCGCGGGTCCTCGTCGCCCTCGGGGAGCGTCGAGCGCCCCACGAGCACGAGGCGGCACGGCGTGGCACGGGCGATGCCCTCGGCCACCCGGGCGGTGATGCCCCGGGCGCCGCCGGTGACCACCACGACGGCGTCGGCGTCCAGGCCGAGGTCGCCGTGGATCGACAGGTCGCGGGCCTCAGCCACCACCTGGGTGGCGCGCTCGCCGCCGGCCCACGAGATCGCGGCGGGGGCGTCGAGGTCGAGCAGCTCGTCGACGAGGCTCTCGGCCAGCGGGCCGAGGTCGCCCTCGAGGTCGTGGGCGTCGAGGGCCACCGACCGCACCAGCGCGTCGTGGCGCTCGCGCGCCAGCGATCGCAGCAGCCCGGGCACCCCGGTGGGGGTGCCGTCGGCGGCGATGGGAAGGGTGACGGCGAGGAGGCGCCGACACGACCCGAGCAGCGCAGGCTGGGCGATCGCGAACACGTCGCGGGCGTCGGCGCCGCTCACGGTCGTGGCCAGGTCGACGAGCCCGTCGACCGCGGGCGACGGGTCGACGAGGCTGGCGCCCCGCTCGCGCAGGGCGGCGCTGACCGCCGCGGTGAGCCCGGGGTGACCGGGGACGACGCCGATCATCGAGCCGTCGAGATCGCCTAGGGGGACGGTCGGCCCGAGCAGCTCGGTGCGCACCTCGTGGCGCCGGGTCGGCGGCAGCGGGTCGTGCGGTCGGGGCGCCTCGGCGGCGGGCACGCTCGGTGCGGCGGCGCTGGAGGCCGGACCGGCGCCGTCGGCCCCGTCGGCGACCATGCCCTCGATCCACTCGACGATGCCGCGCAGGCTCTTGTGGGAGGCCAGCTCCTCGACCAGGTCCTCGTCGACGGCCGATTCGTCGAGGCCCCCGAGGCCGATGCGCTCGGCCAGCTCGCCGACGATCTCGATGCGCTTGATGGAGTC
>JAGQSL010000302.1 GCA_020439525.1 Acidimicrobiales bacterium
AGGGCGCCGAGGCCGACTGGTGGGTCTACGAGGACCTCAAGGTGCCCCAGACCCGCCTGTCCGCCGCGGCCGGCTTCGATCGCGACGAGGTGAAGGTCACCGGCATCACCTACGAGGAGATGCGCAAGGGCTGCTGGGATCCGACCGCCCGCCTCGAGGACATGGACGCCAACTGGACCGAGGCCCAGATGTCGTTCCCGTCGTTCCCGCGCTTCTGCGGCCAGACGTTCATGGAGGCGAGCGACAAGGAGCTGTCGGACCTCTGCGTGAAGGCCTACAACGACTGGATGGTGGAGGAGTGGTGCGGCGGCTCCGACGGCCGGCTGATCCCGCTCATCATCATCCAGCTCTGGGACGCGCAGCTCGCCGCCCAGGAGATCTACCGCAACGCGGAGCGCGGCGTGCGGGCGGTGTGCTTCTCGGAGATCCCGCCGTACCTCGGGCTGCCGTCGGTGCACACCGACTACTGGGAGCCGTTCTTCCGGGCGTGCGAGGAGACCGGCACGGTCATCAACATGCACATCGGCTCGAGCTCGAAGATGCCCTCGACGTCGGCCGACGCGCCCGCGGCGGTGGGCTCGACGCTCACCTTCGGCAACGCCATGAGCTCGATGACCGACTGGCTGTTCTCGGGGTGGCTGGCCCGCCTGCCGAACCTGAAGATCGCCTACTCGGAGGGCCAGATCGGCTGGATCCCCTACATCCTCGAGCGGGCCGACAAGGTCTGGGAGGAGAACCGGGGCTGGGGCGGCGTCTCCGACGTGGTGACGGAGCCGCCGAGCACCTACTACTACCGCCAGATCTACGGGTGCTTCTTCGACGACATCTACGGGCTCGAGAACATCGAGAAGTGCGGGATCGACAACATCTGCTTCGAGACCGACTACCCCCACTCGGACTCGACCTGGCCCAAGAGCCGCGAGGTCGCCGAGAAGCTGATGGGCAACCTCCCCGACGACGTCATCCGCAAGCTGGTCCGCGGCAACGCCATCGAGATGCTCGGCCTCGACTTCGAGCCGTAGCCCACCCGCCGCCGGCGCGCTGATGAGCGGCCCTCCCCGCGGGGAGGGCCGCTCATCGCGTCCAGTCCGAGCCGAGGCCGCGCGCCGGCCCTCGAGGCGCGGTCGGCGGATCAGCAGAGCGTCGGCTGCTCCACCTGGCCCGGTGGGCCCGAGCTCCGTGCCCTCGCCCGGCGGCCGTCGCCTCCGGATCGATCGCCGGGAGGCCGGTCGCTCCGAGTGGGGCTGCCCTGGTCGGACCGACCGGGGGCGTCGGGCGGGCGGAACCGCCTCGGGCCGGTGCCGGGCTCGAGGCGCCAGCCGTGGTGGGTCTTGCGGCGGTGGCAGTCGGGGCAGAGCGGGTCCTGGTTGGCCAGGACCGTCCTCGGGTCGTTGGCCCACGGCTCCCGGTGGTCGATCTGCATGCCCACCGTCTTGTTGCAGGCGAGGTTCGAGCACCGCACGCCCATGGCCTCGATGGCGGTGCGCTGGTGGGCCGACAGGTTGCGACCGAGGTGGGCCACGGTCTGCACCTCTCGGCCGTCGTGGAGCACGGCGGCGACGAACGGGTTCCGGTCGAGCAGCAGCCGCTTCACCGCTTCGGCGGAGATGGGCCTGACGCCATCGACCTCGCACGTCTCGCCGGCGATCGTGTGCCCTCGCAGCACCGCAGCGAGATCGACCCGCACGATGACCTTGGTGTTGTCGCCCCCTCGCGGCCGCACGCTCGCGTCCGCCGACGCCGACGCCGACGCCGCCGCCGCTCGGGCTCGAGCCGTGGCCGCGCCAGGCCCTCGGTCTCCTGCCTCGTGGCCGCCCGCCTCCCGGCCGGCGCCACCACCCGGCCCAGGGCGTCCCGCGGTCGTGCGTGCGCCTGCACCGGCGCTCCCACCGACGGACGCGAGCAGCGCCTGGAGCGCGTCGTAGGTGCGGTTCTCATGCGTCTCGCGCTCGCCGCCGGCCCGCTCGCGTCGGCGGCTGGCGCGGAACGCCTCCTCCTCGAACGGCCGCAGCAGCGACAGCAGGGCGACGCCGTCGGCCCCGGGCCCGCGCAGCGTCAGGCAGAAGGCACCCTCGGCGTCGTTGCGGTAGCGCACGGACCGTTCCCGGCGCACCCGACGCTCGCGCTCGGCGGCGTCGGTGGCCGCCGCTCGGGCGGCGTCGGCCTTGCGCCGGAGCGCCGCCGCGGTCTCCTCGGCGGCGGCCCGCAGCAGCGCATCCTCTGCCCGCGGATCCGCCGCGGAGGCCGACGCCACCGACTCGGCCTGCTCGGGCGAGAGGTCGCCCTCCTGCATCGCCCGCTTCGTCTTCGGCAGGTCGGCAGCCTGCCGGCCGGTGCGCAGCTGCGCTGCCGCCCGGGCCACGGTCGTCCCGCACTGCGCCGCGAGCCAGTCGGCCGGTGACGCGTGGCCCTGGCCGCGCCAGGCGTCGGTCTTCGCCACCCGCACCGCCGCGAACATGCGGGCCGTGGCCGCCGCCTTCTCGATGACCGCCAGCTCCCGCACGATCGCCGCCGCCTGCGCGCCCGAGAGCACCTCGGGGTCGAGCCCACGAGCGAAGGTCACCACCTCGGTTCGGAGCTCGGCCGCCGTTGCCATGTCGACAGCCTAGCGAACGCACGTTCGATGATGCAAGAAAGAGGCCGAGAAAGATCGAAATCGGACATGGATCGCCGGCGCCGAGGGGGCAGACTCGTCCCATGGGCCGCAGCTTCGACGCCATCGCCGACCACCTCGCCTCCTGGATGGAGGCCCAGCCGATCTTCTTCACGGCCAGCGCACCCCTCGCCGCCGACGGCCACGTGAACGTGTCGCCCAAGGGCGGCGACAGCTTCCGCGTGCTCGGGCCGAACCGGGTCGCCTACCTCGACTACACGGGCAGCGGGGCCGAGACCATCGCCCACACCCGCGAGAACGGGCGCCTCACGCTGATGTTCTGCGCCTTCGACGGCAAGCCGAACATCGTCCGGCTCTTCGGCACCGGCGAGGCGGTCCTCCCCGGCCACGACGGCTTCGACGACCTCGCCACCGCGTTCCCTCCGAACCCCGGCGCCCGGAGCATCGTGGTGCTCGACGTCGTCGAGGTCCGCACCAGCTGCGGCTACAGCGTGCCCGAGATGGCGCTCGTGGCGCCTCGCGCGACCCTCGACGAGTGGGCCGAGCGCAAGACCGCCGAGGAGCTCGACGCCTACCGCGCCGAGAAGAACGCCGTCTCCCTCGACGGGCTCCCCGCCATCGGCTGACCCGAGCCAAGGCGCGCACCCCGAGCACGGCCGGCGAGGCGTGGGTACGGTCCGAGCCATGGCTGAGCGAGCGATCTCCACGTTGTTCGAGGGCGGCGGGTTCTTCGAAGGCCCGCGGTGGCGCGACGGCACCTGGTGGGTGTCGGACTTCTACCGGCACACGGTCAGCCGCTTCACCCCCGACGGCGCCGAGGAGGTGGTGGTCGAGGTGGAGCACCAGCCGTCCGGCCTCGGCTGGTTGCCCGATGGCTCGCTCGTCATCACGTCGATGAAGGACCACCGCGTGCTGCGCTTCGCCGATGGCGAGCTCACGACGCTGGCCGATCTGAGCGACCTCGCGGGCGGTCACCTGAACGACCTCGTCACCGACGCCCGCGGCCACACCTACGTCGGGAACTTCGGCTTCGACCTGATGGGCGGCGGCACGCCCGCCAACGCCGATCTGATCCGGGTGGACCCCGATGGCTCGGTGACCGTGGCCGCCACCGACCTGGCGTTCCCCAACGGCACGGTGATCACGCCCGACGGCGCGACCCTCATCGTCGGCGAGACCATGGGCAACCGCTACACGGCGTTCGACCTGGCCGACGACGGCACGCTGTCGAACCGGCGCTCGTGGGCCGAGTTCGGGGCGCTCCCCGTGGCCGACTCCATCGCCGACGGGCTGGCCCAGGTGGTGGTCTCGCCCGACGGCTGCTCGCTCGACGCCGAGGGTCGCATCTGGTGCGCCGACGCCCTGGGCAACCGGTGCATCCTCGTGGCCGAGGGCGGCGAGATCCACGACGAGGTGCGGGTGCCCGGCGGCCTGGGCATCTACGCCTGCGCGCTCGGTGGGCCCGCCGGCACGACGCTCCTGCTCTGCAGCGCGCCCGACTTCTTCGAGCACAACCGGGCCACGGCCCGCGAGGCGGTCCTCTTCACCACCGAGGTCGAGGTCCCCCACGCCGGCCTGCCGTAGCGGCGCCGTAGCCTGCGGACCCATGACCGTCGACCGCTTCGCCCGCGTCCGCCAGCAGATGCAGGCCATCGGCACCGACGTGCTCCTGCTCTCCGTCGGCCCCGACCTCCCGTGGCTCACGGGCTACGAGGCGATGCCGCTCGAACGCCTCACCATGCTCGTGGTCCCCGTCGACGGCGACGCCACGCTCGTGGTGCCGCGCCTCGAGGCGCCCCGGGTCGTCGAGCACCCCGACCGGTTCGCCCTCCGGCCGTGGGAGGAGTCCGAGGACCCGGTCGCCATCGTGGCCGAGCTCGTCGGTTGCCCGGCCTCGAACGCCCGGCTGGCCGTGGGCGACAAGACCTGGGCCCGCTTCCTGGTCGACCTCCAGGCGGCGCTGCCGACGGCGACGTGGCGGAAGGGGAGCGACGTGACCGGTCCCCTGCGGGCCGTGAAGGATCCGGCCGAGGTGGAGAGCCTGCGCCGGGCCGCGGCGGCGGCCGATCGGGTGGCGGCCCAGCTCCAGGGCGGCGACCTCGCGCTCGTGGGCCGCACCGAGGCCGAGGTCAGCGCCGAGATCGGTCGCCGCCTCCTCGACGAGGGCCACCAGCGGGTGAACTTCGCCATCGTCGCCACGGGCGCCAACGCCGCCAGCCCCCACCACGAGCCGGGCGCGACGGTGATCGAGGCCGGCCACGTGCTGCTCTGCGACTTCGGGGGGACGATGCTCGACGCCGACGGCGTCGGCTGGTGCAGCGACATCACGCGCTGCGTGAGCGTCGGAGGCGAGCCGCCGACCGAGGTGGCCGAGGCCTACGCCGTGCTGCACCGCGCCCAGCAGGCGTCGGTGGCCAGCGCCACGGTCGGCACCGCCTGCGAGGCCGTCGACGCCGCCGCCCGCCAGCCGATCGCCGCCGCCGGCTACGGCGACCGGTTCATCCACCGCACCGGCCACGGCATCGGCGTGGAGGAGCACGAGGACCCCTACGTGGTGGCCGGCAACGCGACGCCGCTCGAGCCCGGCCACGCCTTCAGCGTCGAACCGGGGATCTACACGCCCGGGGCGTGGGGCCTCCGGCTCGAGGACATCGTGGTGGCCGCCGCCGAGGGCCCCGATCCGCTCAACCGAGCCGACCACGCGCTCGTGGTCGTCGACGGTTGAGCGGCGGCCGGCTCGGCGACCGGCGCTACTTGGCGCCCTTGCGCAGCGCCACCACCGGGATGGTCTTGGCGAGGATCGCCAGGTCGGTGGCCAGCGACCAGTTGTCGACGTAGTAGAGGTCGAGGCGGGTGTAGTCCTCGAAGCT
>JAGQSL010000303.1 GCA_020439525.1 Acidimicrobiales bacterium
CGCACCCTCATCAAGCGCGACGAGGCGTCCGAGCCGGCGGGTGGTCGGGCGATCGAGCGGGTCGGGACCGGCCAGTACCTCTGATCTTGGCCACCACGGTGTCGGCGGCAGCCGCCAGGACCAGCACCGTGCCGATCCGCAGCTGGATGCCCGGGATCAGCAGGTGCCGCGCCGATTCCATCCCGTCGAGGTGCCACACGGCCAGGGCGTGCGGCAGGGAGCTCGCTCCGAGGAACGCACCGACCGCCACGAGGGGCCGACGCTCGTCGCGAGCGAGCAGCACGAGGAGCAGGGCCGTGGCCCAGACGGCGACCACGACGTCGGTGTCCACCGTGGCGAACCACCGCACCCCGGGAACGTCTCGGCGCCACCGGGGCTCGTAGGTGGGGAGCCCGTCGCCGTTGTTGAACACGCGCTCGGGCCGCGCCTGGGTCTCCGTCACGAGGTAGGCGGGATGGGTGGCCACGTAGCGCAGGAAGGTCGCCTGGCCCTCGTCCTCCAGCCACGCCCGCCAGGGCGCCCACCTCGCCTCGGGCGGGACCGGGGTGAACGGGGCCAGGTCGCGCACCGGGTCGAGCGCCTCGGGGATCGCCTCCAGTTCGCGCGCCTGGGGCATGCCGTGGGCCTCGAACCACGAGACCCGGTCGGCGTAGGGGAGCACCCGCGCCGCGTAGACGTGCTCGAGGGGCTGGAGGTTGCGTTCGCCGGCCTGCGCCGAGCCCGCCACCAAGAAGCTCAGCGCCACGAGGTACGCGCCCGTGAGCGCGAGGAGCTGGCGCGGCGCCCGTGGCCGTGCCGCGAGGGCGACCAGCACGAGGCCTCCCAGCGCCACGGGCACCGCGTGGCTGTCGCGCGCCACCAGCCAGAGGCCGCACGTGACGACGAGCGCCACGGCGCGCCGTGGGGAGGGTCGGTTCGAGAACCAGAGCGCCGAGGCCGCCACCAGCGCCAACGTCGAGAGGGCCAGCGACTCGGTCAAGATCTGCTCGTCCCACATGCTCACCGGCCACGTGAGCGACAGGACGAGCACCCCCACGACGCCCGTGGCGCGAGCGGGTGCCGACCGCGTCGAGACGGCGACGACCGCCGCGAGCACGCCCCACGAGAGCGCGGCGACGGCGGCCTGCAACACGGTGAAGCGCTGCTGGTCCAGCTGGGCGACCGACAGCACCAGCGGCATCAGGATCGGGCGACCGCCCACCAGGCGTGCCGTGGACAGGAGCCCCGTCGAGGCCGAGGTGACGTAGTCGGCGCTGTCGTTCCAGAAGATGGGGTCGCCGCCGTTGCGCACCCACCACCGACCGATGGCGCCGGTGGCGGTGACCACCAGCCCGATGCCCAGCCCATCCCACCGCGCTCGCGAGCGCAGGAACCGCCGCAGGTCGCCCACCAGGTGCACGGCCGGTCACCCTAGGGGCGCGTGCGCCTCGGTTTCGGGGCAGGCCGGTAGGGTTCGCGGATGGCGCAGCCGAAGGTGTTGGGCATCGAGACGGAGTACGGCATCGTCGTGCGCGGTGCGCCCGAGCCGAATCCCGTCACCGCCTCGTCGCTGCTGATCAACGCCTACGTCAACGAGCTCGAGCGCGAGCGGCTCGCCGGGCCCAAGGTGGCCTGGGACTTCGAGGACGAGTCGCCGGGCAACGACGCCCGGGGGGCGTCGGGGCCGTCGTCGCCCCCCGAGGTCGAGACCCACCTGGTCAACGCGGTGCTCACCAACGGCGCCCGGTACT
>JAGQSL010000023.1 GCA_020439525.1 Acidimicrobiales bacterium
CCACGCCCGAGGAGCTGGCCCGGACCCTCCCCTCGAGCTACCAGGGCGACCCCGAGGCCGAGGGGGCGCGCCGCCCCGGGTCGGACTGACGGGTCGCGGGGCTAGTTGCCGAGGTCGGCGGGGTCCACGCCGCAGTCCTCGAAGAGCCCGGCCATGGCGCTCGGGTCGCCGGCGGCCGAGGCGTCGGCGCCGAACTCGTCGATGAAGCCGTCGGCCACGCAGTCGGCCTGCTCGTCGGACATGCCGCTGGCCCGGAAGCCGGCGGCGAGGCTGTTGCGCATGGCATCGCCCGGATCGGCGTCCTCGCCCATGATGTCGCCCCCGAGCTCCATGAGCCGCGACATCGGGATGTCGCACTGGTTGATGAGGTCCATCAGCGCCGTGGCGTCGCTCGGATCGATCGAGTCGGCGCCGACGATGCGATCGGCGAGGCAGCTCGCCTCGTCCTCGGTGAAGCCCATCTCGGTGTAGACGGCCACCAGCTGGTCGCGCTGGCCCTCGGGCACCTGGATCGATCCGTCGTCGGTGGAGCCGGGGTCGTCGGAGGGCTCGGTGGTGCTGGGCGCACCCTCGGGGGCGGCGACCGAGGTGGTGGTGGCGTCGGTGACCTTCAGGGCGTCGCCCTGGTCGCCGGCATCGACCCCACACGCGCTCGCACCGAGCGCGAGGGCGCCGATGAGGGCGTAGCGGGCGAGGCGGGGGGAGCGCAGCATGGCGCGAACGCTAGCGGGGCACCCTTCCCGGCGTCCCGCGGCCGATCGACCTCGGTCTCAGGGCGCGTCGTCGGGCCCCGTGCTGGACGGTGCCTGCTCCGCGGCGATCTGATCGTCGGCGTCGTCGGCCTCGAGCGCCTCGGTACCCACCTCGGCGGTAGGCCCGTCGTCGGTCGCAGGCCCCTCGTCGCTCGCCGGTGCCGGCGTCGGCGGGGCCCACTCGGGAGCCTCGCCCGTCTCGTGGGCCACCAGGGCGGCGAGGGCGGCCTTGTAGGCCTCGTCGGCCGCGGCCTTCTCCTCGGCCGAGGCGCGCTCGCTCGATCGGAGGCGCTTCACGTCGGCGGCCGCCGCGTCCTTGGCGGCCACCAGGCGCTGGTGGGCGTCGGCCTCGCGCCGAGCTGCCCGCGCCGCCGCCTTCTCCTCCTGCGCCTTGCGCTGCTCGCCCTTGACGAACGAGGCGAAGAGCTCCAGGTCCTCGGTCGACGCCTCGGGCACCGGCTTGCGACCCCGGGCCATCAGCGGGCCGTCTTCTGGCGGATGATGTTCAGTGCCCCGCCGGCGCGGAACCACTCGATCTGCTCCTCGTTCATGGTGTGGAGCGCCTCGAACGCGATCGTCGATTTGTCGGGCTTGACGATCTCGGCCCGCACCGGCTGGTCGGGGGCCAGCTCGGCGAGGCCGAGGAACGACAGCTTGTCGTCCTCGTCGATCTGGTCGTAGGTGGCCGGGTCGGCGAAGGTCAGCGGCAGCACGCCCTGCTTCTTCAGGTTGGTCTCGTGGATGCGGGCGAAGCTGCGCACGAGGATGACCTTGCCGTTGCGGAACCGGGGCTCCATGGCGGCGTGCTCGCGCGAGCTGCCCTCGCCGTAGTTCTCGTCGCCGACCGCCACCCAGCTGACGCCGGCCTCGTGGAGGTGCTTGGCGATGTCGGGGAAGGCCTTGGTCTCGCCGTCGATCGGGTCCTTGCCGGTGCCGTCGGCGCCCGTGAAGGCGTTGATGACGCCCATGAACAGGTTCCCCGAGATGTTCTCGAGGTGGCCGCGGTACTTGAGCCACGGGCCGGCCATCGAGATGTGGTCGGTGGTGCACTTGCCCTGGGCCTTGAGCAGCACGGGCAGCTCGACGTAGTCCTCGCCGTCCCA
>JAGQSL010000024.1 GCA_020439525.1 Acidimicrobiales bacterium
CCGACCGGCGCCACCCGGCCGTGCGACGGGCCGTGCGGCTCTCGGCCTGGACCCTGGGCTACGTCATCGCCAACCAGGTGGCGGCGGTGGTGATCCAGATCCTGGCCAAGCCGGCGTCGGGCGACGTGACCCGCTACCAGACCGCGTTCCAGTTCTTCCAGCTCCCCCACGCCCTGCTCGCGGTGTCGATCATGGTGACCTTCGAGCCGCTGCTCGGGCGGGCCGACGCCCGCGGCGACCTGGGCGACTACAACCGCCAGCTCCTGCTCGGCTTCCGCCTGATCGCCCTGCTGATCATCCCCGCCGCCGTCGGCTACGTGGCCCTGCCGAAGGGCCTCGACGCCCGCACCTTCGAGGTCGAAGGCGAGCTGCTGACCCGGGCGTTCAGCATCACGGGCGTCGTCGCCGCCTTCGCCGTGGGCCTGCCGGGGTTCAGCACGTACCTCTACGCCCTGCGCGGCTTCTACGCCAAGAAGAACACCAAGATCCCGTTCGCGATCAACTGCATCGAGAATGCGATCAACGTCGCGCTGGCCATCGTGTTCGTCCGCCTCTGGGGCGTGGTGGGCCTGGCCCTGGCGTTCGGTCTCGCCTACGACCTCGCCGCGGTGATCGCCGTGGTGTCGCTCAGCCGCCACAGCCCCGGCTTCGACTGGCGGGGCCTCGCGTCCACGTGGCTGCGGCTCCTGGTCGCCGGCGGGATCATGGGCGGGTTCGTGTACGGCGTCGTCGTCCTGCTGGCGCCGGGCTCCGCGCTCGCCCTGGTGCCCGTGCTCGCCGCAGGGATCGCCGTGGGGGCCATCGTCTACTTCGCGCTGATCTACGTCCTCGGCGTCCCCGGCATCAGCGACCTCATGGCCCGCCTGCCGGTGGTCAAGCGCTTCGCCTGAGGCACCCACCGGCCCCGGACGCGCGGGTCGACGGGTGCCGTAGCATGCCGCCCATGATGAAGTTCTTCCGCCGCATGTGGGCGTACCTCACCGCCGGGGCCAACCAGAAGTTCAACGAGAAGGCCGACCCGAAGATCCAGCTCGAGCAGGCGATCTCCGAGGCGCAGGACCAGCACAAGCGCCTCAAGGAGCACGCCGCCAGCGTCATCGCCCAGCAGCACCTCACCGAGCAGCAGCTCGACCGGGCGCTCGACCAGCTCGGGAAGCTGAACGCCAACGCCCGCCAGGCCGTGAAGATGGCCGACGACGCCACCCGCGCCGGCGACGCCGCCAAGGCCGCCGAGTACACCCGCGCCGCCGAGACCATCGCCACCCAGCTCATCGCGGCGGAGAGCCAGGTCGCCGACCTCAAGGAGCAGCACTACAACGCCACCCAGGCAGCCGACCAGGCCAAGGCGGCGGTGGCCACCAACGGCCAGGTGCTCCAGCAGAAGCTGACCGAGAAGCAGAAGCTCCTGGGCCAGCTCGAGCAGGCCAAGATGCAAGAGCAGATGAACAAGGCGATGGCCTCGCTGTCGGAGACGGTGGGCGAGGAGGTCCCCACGCTCAACGAGGTCCGCGACAAGATCGAGCAGCGCTACGCCCAGGCCAAGGGGATGAGCGAGCTGCAGGAGGAGTCGGTCGAGACCCGCATGATCGAGATCGAGCAGGCCGCCGCCAACATGGAGGCCCAGTCCCGGCTCGACGAGATCCGGGCCCAGCTCGGCATCGAGACCGCGGCACCGCCCGCGCCCGCGCCCGAGGCGCCCGCCGTCGCCGAGGCCACCGCCGAGCCGCCCGCCGAGGGCACGCCCCAAGCCTCGCCCGGCGCCTGATCGCCGGCGCCGGCGCTACGGCACGATCACGAGGTCGTCGCGGTGGACGACCTCGTGGACCATCCCCTCGGGCAGCTCGGCGGTGCGCGACCCGGCCACCGAGCGCAGCTCGGCGGCCCCCGTGCGCGCCAGGCCCTTGGCGAACACCGCGCCATCGGGGCCGGCGATCTCGACGCCCTGGTCGGCGAGGAACGATCCCTCCACCGCCCGCACGCCGGCGGGCAGCAGCGACACGCCCCGCTCGAGCAACGCCCGCCGCGCCCCGTCGTCGACCACGATGCGCCCGGCAGACTCCACCGCGAAGGCGATCCACAGCTTTCGGGCGCTGATCCGCTGCGGACGGGGCCGGACCACGGTGCCCACGCCGGCCACGCCCGCCACGGCGTCGGCCAGCACCCCGGGGCGCGTGGCGCCGGCGATGACGGCCCGCACGCCCGACCACGACGCCATCTTCGCCGCCGCCACCTTCGAGGCCATCCCCCCGCTCCCCCGGGCGCTGCCGGCCCCGCCCGCCAGGGCCTCGAGCTCGGCGGTGACCTCGAGCACCTCCTCGATCAGCGAGGCGCTCTCGTCGAGGCGGGGATCGGCGGTCAGCAGGCCGGGGGCGTCGGTGAGCAGCACCAGCAGGTCGGCGCCGACCAGCTGGGCCACCAGCGCGCTCAGGCGGTCGTTGTCGCCGAAGCGGATCTCGTCGTCGGCGATGGCGTCGTTCTCGTTGACCACGGGGACGACGCCCAGCTCGAGCAGCCGCTGCAGCGTGCCGCGCGCGTGGAGGTACTGGTTGCGGATGCCGAAGTCGAGTGGAGCGAGGAGCACCTGCCCGCACACGAGGTCGTGGGCGGCGAAGCTCTCGTCGTAGACGCGCATCAACCGGCTCTGGCCGATGGCCGAGACCGCCTGCAGGGTGACCGCGTCGCCAGGCCGGCGATCGCCGCCCAGCCCGATCGCCGGGAGCCCGGCGGCGATGGCGCCGGAGGTCACGACGATCACCTGGTCGCCGGCCGCCCGCCGGGCCGCCACCTCGCTGGCGAACTTGGCGATGGCCGCCACGTCGATGTCGCCCTGGTGATCGGTGATCGACGAGGTCCCGATCTTGGCGACGACGAGCTGGCCCACCCCCGAAGGTTGCCCGCTCGGACGCCCGGGCGTCGAACCCGTTCGTCGGCGCAGCCGGGTCAGTCCTCGGCGTACTCGAAGGCGAAGCGCCCGATCACCACCACGTCGCCCTCGCTCGCCCCGGCCCGGGCCAGGGCCTTGTCGACGCCGAGCTTGCGCAGGCGCTCCTGCACGTAGGCCAAGGCCTCCAGGTTGGTGAGGTCGGACAGCGCCACCGCCCGCTCCACCGCCCGGCCCCGCACGAGGAACGAACCGTCGTCCTCGCGCTCCACCACCAGCCCGACCGGCGTGGGCCGGTGGATGACGAAGGGCTCCGGCTCCGGCTCGGCCTCGCGAGCGCGGCGCACGGCGTCGGCCATCGCCCCGACCGCCTCGCGCACGCCGCGCCCGGTCACCGCCGACACCACCGGGTGCTCCCAGCCCTCGACGGTGGCGTCCTCGGCCAGGTCGGCCCGGCTGCCGAGCAGCACCCGGGGCCGGGTCACCAGCTCGGGGCGGTAGCGCTCGAGCTCCTCGAGGAGGATCCGCTCCTGGTCGGCCGGCGGGTGCGGGGCGGTGGGCGCCAGGTCGATCAGCAGGCAGAGCGCTCGGGCCCGCTCCACGTGGCGCAGGAACCGGTGGCCCAGCCCTCGTCCCTCGCTCGCCCCCTCGATGAGGCCTGGGATGTCGGCCACCACCAGCTCGTCGCCCTCGTCCATGCGCACCACGCCGAGGTTGGGCTCGAGCGNACGGGTAGTCGGCGATCTTGGGCTTCGCCGCGGAGATCCGCGAGATCAGCGTCGACTTGCCCACGTTCGGGAAGCCCACGAGGGCGACGTCGGCCATGAGCTTGAGCTCGAGGCGCAACCACCGCTCCTCGCCCTCCTCGCCCTGCTCGGCGAAGGTGGGAGCCCGGCGCTTGTTCGACAGGAACGCGGCGTTGCCCCGGCCGCCGCGGCCGCCGGCGGCGGCCAGCCACCGGTCGCCCGCGCGCACGAGGTCGGCGAGCACCACGCCATCGTCGTCGGTGACCACCGTGCCCTCGGGGACGGTGACCACGAGGTCGTCGCCGCGGTGGCCGTGCTTGCGCTTGCCCTGGCCGTGCGTGCCGTTGGTGGCCCGGCGGTGCGGATGGTCTCGGAACGCGAGGAGCGACGAGACGTTGCGATCGGCCACGAGCCAGATGCTGCCGCCATCGCCCCCGTCGCCGCCGTCGGGGCCGCCCTTGGGGACGTGGGCCTCGCGGCGCATGGAGACGCAGCCGGCGCCGCCATCGCCCCCACGGACGTTGAGCTGCGCTTCGTCGACGAACCCGGACACCCCGAGAGGCTACCGGGTCAGTTCTCCTCGACCAGGTGGACGGGGTCGCCGATGATGCGAGCCGACCAGGTGGTGCGGTCGGTGACCTCGCCGTCGCCGAAGGTGTAGCGGATCTGCCACCAGCGGTTGTTCGACGGCGGGCTGTAGCCCGACAGGTCCACGGTGATCTGGATGGTGCGACCGTTGAAGCGGCTGCTCGTCACGTCGATCGAGCTGACGTTCGTGCCCGAGGTCGCCCCCGAGCGGGCCGCGCCGGTCCACGAGAAGGTGGCCGGCGTCCAGCTGTTGCCGTTGGTGCCGGTCGGCTTCATGATCTCGATCGTCGAGCCGCCCTCGCCAGGGTCGAAGAGCTCCAGCCGCAGCTTCTTGCCGGCGTGCTCGGGGTCGATCTCGGCCAGGTAGAACGAGGCCACCGACGTGGTGGCGGCCGCACGGACCGAGATGGCATCGCGTCCGAAGACGCGCGGGCACATGGTGTCGGTCCGACCGTCGCACAGGCCGTCGCCGCCGGTCTGGTACTTCGCCACGATGCCCCACTGGTTCGAGCCGTCGTTCAGCGGGCTCGAGATCGCCCCGCTGTTGCGCACCCGCACGAGGTACCGGCCGGGCAGGGTGTTCGTCGGGATCGTGCAGAGCGTGTTCCACCGCTTCGAGCCCAGGTAGTCGTACTCGAACGCGGTGTCCTTCGTGAACGTCCTCGAGCACATCAACGGGTTGTCGGAGTCGTCGAGCGGCGTGTTGTCGGCCGCGTAGAGCTCGTAGGTGAAGTCCTCATCGCCGTTCTGGCGCTTGTCGTCGATCGCCGCCTCGGTCTTGGTGATGTAGGTGGGCGTGCACACGGTGGTGGTGTTCACCGTGGCGTCCCGCCACCGCAGGCGGTTGCCGCGGTAGGTGAACGAGTCGCCCTGGGCGAGCCAGTTCGTGGTGGTGATCGAGTTCCAGCTCGTCCTCCTCGAGCCGCGGGTCTGGTACACCGCCGGGCCGTAGATGGTGACGTACGACGAGCTCGAGTAGGTGGTCCAGGTGCTCGACACCGTGGTGGCGGTGCGGTACCGGATGAGCCGGCCGTCCCGGGAGTAGCTGCTCCCCTCGTTCAGGGTCTGGACCGATTGCCAGCTGCTTCCCGTCGAGTTGCGGATCTGGTACTCGGCGGGCCCCCAGATCTCGACGGCCGACGACGAGCCCGACGGACCGGTCCAGCTCGGCGACGCCGGGGTGTACTGCGGCACCTCCTGGCAGTCGTCGGCGCCCTGCTCCTGCCAGGTGAGGTCGTCGGGGTTGTAGCGGGCGTCGTAGAGGCGCACCTCGATGGGCGCGGTGCGCCCCGTCGGCACCTCGATGTACATGCCGTAGCCCTCGTCGCGGTACTCGGCGTTCGCCGTGCCGGTGCAGGTGCCGTTCGATCCGCTGGTGTTCTCGTAGTTGAAGTAGCCGCTCTGGTAGCGGTCGCCGTTGATCTTGTCGGTGCAGTACGGGTTCACCGACTGGTACAGGTACTCCGTGGGCATCCCGGTGCCGGTGTAGGTGTTGAAGAGCGTGCCGGTCCCGAAGAAGTTCCGGGGACTGCCCATGGGCACGGCGAGCACGTACTCCGCGTACGACGTCCTCGTGAGGTTGATGTTCTTGCCGCCGAGGGGCTTGTACAGGAAGCTGCCCACCCGGTTGTCGGTGATCGTCACCTTCAGGCGGCGCTCGGACCGGAGGCTCGGCGTCACGGTGATCGAGATGTTGGCGCTGGGCGAATAGCCGTTCTTCGCCGCGGCGGCGAGCGCCGCGGTGCGCGCCGCGTCTTCGTCGGGCAGCCACACCACGCCGGCGAGCGCGGCGGCGTCGGCGGCGCGGCGCATGTCGGCCGCCCGGTTGTACCAGTAGCCCACGTCGACCGCGAAGCCGGCCATGAGCAGCAGCGGCACGAGCAGCAGGGCGAACATGACCAGGACGTAGCCCTGCTCGTGGCGCGACCGCTCGGTGGTCCGCAGGGTCAGGGAACGGTGGTGGCTGAGCTGCATGACGCCTCCCCTAGCCCCCGAAGCCCGTGGGCTCGAGGCGCATGATCGCCAGGCGCCGGATGGTGACCCCGTCGCCCATCACCCGGAACTTGTTGCGGTAGTAGACCTCGACGTAGACGCCGTAGTAGTCGGACCCGGCGTCCTGGTCGTTGCTGCGGGCGTTCGGGCACCAACCCACGTAGGTGGCCGCCGACGACTTGAGGCATCCCGTCCCCGTGGGCGCCACCCCCGGGTCCGCCGAGATCGTGAGGTTGTAGCTCGTCGTCGTGAGCGCGTTGAGCTGCGCTCCGGTGAGCACGTTGCAGGTGCCCGAGGGAGAGGGGGCCATGCACGACGCCGGCACCCCGCCGTTCGCCGTGGTCGACTTGAAGATGATCACCTTGCGCACGTCGTTGGTGAGCCCCGACGAGTCGAGCGCCGCCCGGACGCCGTTGAGCGCGTAGTAGTCGGCCCCGCGGCTGATGCCCTGGCCCGAGCCGACGCGAGCGCCGGTTCGAGCGGCCTCGTTCACGGCCAGCCCGGTGCGCCACGCGAAGCCGTAGTCGAAGGTGCCCGCCACCAGGACCACGAGGAACATGGCGATGAACGCCAGCTCCACGAGGACCGCGCCGCGCTCGCCCTGCGAGCGCCGTTCGGTCGGCCGGGTCAGCCGCACGCCCATCACTCGGCCCTCGGCTCGATCTGGATCACCGACTGGTCGCGCACGGTGGTGGAGTTGCCGAACATCTTCGTCATCCAGGGATGGTTGGCCTGGACGTACACGCCCACGTAGTCGGGCCCGCTGCCACCGTTGCCCGATCGCGTGTCGGTGCGCGCCGCCGGGCACCAGTACCGGTCGGGCGACTGGTTGGCGTGCGGCCCGCTGGTGAGGCACCCGAACCAGATCTTGCTCTCGTCGAGCGTCCGCGACTGGCCGGCGGACTCGGCCGCCTCCTGGGCGTCGAGCTCAGCGGCCTGGGCCTCCGCTCGCTTGATGTCCTGCATCCGGTACACGTTGCAGACGTTGGCCACGGAGGTCCCCGCCTTGCAGGTCGTGGTCGGTTGAGCACCGTACGTCGATGCCTTGTAGACCACGACGTACTGGATCTGCTGGTCGGAGAGGGCCGCCGCCTCCCGCCGGAAGTTCACGAGGGTGTACATGTCGGCCTGGGCGATGGCGCCGTTGGCGCTGGCGGTGCGGGCTGCGGCCCGCACCGAGCTGGAAACCCCCAGGTAGTCGTTCATGTACAGGCCACCCTCGACGATCCCGAAGATCAGCATGAAGAAGACGGGGGTCACGAAGGCCGCCTCGACCAGCGCGACGCCCCGCTCGCCACGGCGCGTCGAAGCCCCAGCCCTCGGGCCACGGGCGAACAGACGGCGGATCACCCCGTCCACATCGGCACCTCACCCTCCGAACCTGAGGATTTCGGGGTGCGGGCCCCTGGGTGCGGTCCGCCACGATGTCAGACCGGTTCCGTAGGGTGGTCGGGCCATGGTCCCGTCCTCCGCATCCGTTCCCGTCGTCGCCCACGAGGCGCTCGAGGTCGCCCCGCCCGGTCGACCCGTGCCCGAGCGCGCCGAGCGGGAGGAGCGGGAGGCCGCCGAGCTGGCGCCGGGGGCGGCGCGGGCGTGCGGCGCGGGCAACCGGGCCATCCCTGAGGCGCCCGACGCGTTCCGCACCTGCTTCGAGCGCGACCTCGATCGCATCCACCACTCCAAGGCGTTCCGCCGCCTCGCCGGCAAGTGCCAGGTGTTCGTGGCCCCTGAGGACGACCACCTCCGCACCCGGCTCACCCATGCCATCGAGGTCTGCCAGGTGGCCGTGTCGATCGCCCGCCCCACCGGGCTGAACGTGGCCCTCACCGCCGCGGCGGCCACCGGTCACGACTGCGGCCACGGCCCCGCCGGCCACGCGTCCGAGGGTGCCCTGTCGCCGTTCGTCGAGGGCGGGTACCACCACGCGGTCTACGGCGCCGACGTGGTGCTGGAGCCGCTCAACCTCTGCGCCGAGACGCTCGACGCGATCCGCAACCACTCGTGGAACCGCCCGGCGCCCGCCACCGCCGAGGGCGAGGTCGTGGCGTGGGCCGATCGGCTCGCGTACGTCTGCCACGACTTCGAGGACGCCGTCGATGCCGGGGTGGTGCGGCCCGATGAGCTGCCTGCCGAGGTGGCCGGGGTGGTCGGCACCGATCGGCGCACCCAGCTCCACCGGTTCATCACCGCCATGGTGCAGACCATCGTCGCCACCGGCACCGTCGCCCTGCGCCAGCCCGAGGCCGACGCGCTCGCCGCGTTCCGGGCCTTCAACTACGAGCGCATCTACCTCCGCCCCGAGGCGGTCGACCAGGCCGACCGCTCGGCCCGCCTCATCGCCGGGCTGGCCGAGCACTACCTGACCCACCCGGCCCTGCTCCCCGACCCCATCGGGCTCGTCCCGGGCTCCGCCGAGGCCACCGCCGCCGCCGTGCGCTACGTGTCGGGCATGACCGACCGCTTCGCCCATCGCGCGGCCGTCGAGCTCCTCGGCTGGGACGAGCGGGCCCTCCCCCGCACCGCCTGACCCACCGCTCGCCGGCCACCGCTCCGCCGGCCACCCGGCTCCCGGCACGCGGCGTTCCCCACCCCAAACCCGCGCCACCAACGCGCAAACCGAGCACAGAACGCCGGGACGAGGGGCGAAGGGCGACGACCCCCACGCGTCGGGCCCCGGACGCGACGAGGCCCCGCCGGAGCGGGGCCTCGTCGGCAGATCGGATGCGGCGGCGGCGCTAGTCGGCGGGCAGCACGTCGACGAGCTTGCGCCCGCCGCGGCGGCCGAACTTCACCCGGCCGTCGATGGTGGCGAACAGGGTGTCGTCACCGCCACGGCCGACGTTCTCGCCGGGGTGGAAGTGGGTGCCCCGCTGGCGCACGATGATCGAGCCGGCCGACACCGCGGTGCCGTCGTAGGCCTTCACGCCGAGGCGCTGTGCGTTGGAATCGCGGCCGTTGCGGGTGGAGCCGCCGCCCTTGGTCTTCGACATGAGTGATCAGCCCTTCGTGATGCCGGTGATCTCGATGGTCGCGTAGTGCTGGCGGTGGCCCCAGCGCTTGCGGTTGTTCGTCTTGTTCTTGTACGTGAACCCGGTGATCTTCGGGCCCTTGGCGGCGCCGATCACGTTCGCCTTCACGCTGGCCTTGGCCAGGGCGTCGGGAGCCGACACGACGGTGTCGCCATCGACGAGGAGCACGGGGGTGAGGCTGACCTCTCCCTCGCTGACACCCAGGCGCTCGACGTCGAGCTGCTGGCCCTCGGTCACCCGGTACTGCTTCCCGCCGGTCTTGATGACTGCGTACATCGTTCTGCCTTCGCGCGTTCGTTCAGGGCCCGTTGGGCCGAGGGACCATGGTAGGGGCCGCGCCGGGAGCGATCCAACCCGGCGCCGAGCGGCTACTCGCCGATGAGCGCCCGGTCGAACACCAGGCCACGCCCGTCGCACTCGGGGCAGCTCGACGAGAGCGACTCGATGAGCCCCTCCCCGATCCGCTTGCGGGTCATCTCCACCAAGCCCAGCTCGGAGATGTCGAAGACCTGCGTGCGGGTCTTGTCGCGCGCCAGCGCCTGGCGGAAGGTGGCGATCACCTGCTCGCGGTTCGCCTTCACCTCCATGTCGATGAAGTCGATCACGATGATGCCGCCGATGTCGCGCAGGCGCAGCTGGCGGGCCACCTCCTCGGCCGCCTCGAGGTTGTTGCGGAACACCGTCTCCTCGAGCGACGACTTGCCGACGTTCTTGCCGGTGTTGACGTCGATCACCGTGAGCGCCTCCGTGCGCTCGATGATGAGCGAGCCGCCCGACGGCAGCCACACCTTGCGGTCGAGCGCCTTGTGGAGCTGCTCGTGGACGTGGAAGGTCTCGAACACCGGCAGGCCACCGTGCTCGGCGGGGTCGTAGCGCACGATCCGCTCCACGAGCGCCGGCGAGATGCTGCGCACGTAGTCGCGCACCTGCTCGAACACGACGTCGTCGTCGATGACCACCTGGCGGTAGTCCTGGTTGAACTCCTCGCGGATCACCCGGATCGACATGTCGGGGTCGCGGTAGAGCAGGGCCGCCTGACCCGACTTGATCACCTTCTCGGCTCGCGCCTCGATCTCCTCCCAGGTGGTGGCCAGGCGCTCCACGTCGCGGCGCAGCTCCTCGGCCGAGATGCCCTCCGCCGCGGTGCGCACGATGAGCCCGTGGCCCTTGGGCTTGGCCTTGTCGAGGATCTGGCGCAGTCGCTTGCGCTCGGGGTCGGGCAGGCGCTTGGAGATGCCGTACGTGGTGCTGTTGGGGACGAGCACGACGAAGCGGCCCGGCAGCGAGATCTCCTGGGTGAGGCGTGCCCCCTTGGCCCCGATCGGGTTCTTGGTGACCTGGCAGAGGATCATCTGCTTGGCACGGAGGATCTGCTCGATCCGGGGGTTCGAGCCCTTGTCGTCGAGGTCCTCGGGGTCGTAGCGGGTGTCGCCCCGGTAGAGCACGGCGTTCTTCGGCGTGCCGATGTCGACGAACGCCGCCTCCATGCCGGGCAGCACGTTCTGGACCTTGCCCACGTAGATGTTGCCGTGGATCTGGAGCACGTCGTCGGCGGGGCGCGAGACGTAGTGCTCGATCAGGGCCTTGCCCTCGAGCACCGCGATCTGGGTGGCCGACGGCTGCACGTGGACGGCCATGAGGTAGCGCCCCACGGGTCGACCCTTGCGCTCCTTGCCCCGGCGCTTGGAGAGGGTCTTCTCGTCGAGGTCGACGGGCGAGTCGTCGGTGATGGCCGTGACCACACCTCCGGCCGCCTTCGAGGCGGTGCGGGCCTTGCCCTGGCCACCGCCGCCCTGGCCACCGCCGCCCTGACCACCGCCGCCCTGGCCGCCACCGCCGCCGCGGCCTCGCCCGCCCCGCCGCCGACGGCGCTTGGCGCCCGAGCTCGATCCTGAGCCCGATCCCTCGCCACCTGCGCTCGATCCGCCCGCGCTCTGGTCGCCCTCGGCGGTACTGGCGGGCGCCGGACGGCTGTCGCCGATCTGGGGCTTGCGCACGAGCGCCGCCTCGGCCGCCTCGGCCGACGGCTTGTTCTCCCGATGTCGATCGGGCAGCTCGGGGTTGCGGTCGCCGTCGCCGCCGGTGGCCGCGGCCTGCTTCACGCCGGCGGGCTTGGCCGCCTTGGCCCGACGAGCGGGATCAGATCCCTCGGCCGCCGAATCGACGTCGGCCCCACCGTCGCCTTCGGGGCGCGGGCGGCTTCGGTTGCGCCCGCCGCGGCTGCCGCGTCGCCGGGCGTTCGACGATCCGCCGCCCGACGAGGCGGCGCCCCCCTCGGGGCCGGCGGCGCCCTCAGGCGCCTCCCCGCCAGCGGCGGGGCCGGGCGTGGGGCGATCCCCTGCGTCCGTATCGGTCATGGGTGCGATCCCTTCTCACGACGCCCGCCTCTCGGCGAGCGGGGTCGACGTCGCCTCGGAGGCCGCCGCGAGGGGCTCCGTCCGGGCGCCGTCGACCAGCGTCCATTGGT